>NZVS01000008.1 GCA_002701555.1 Alphaproteobacteria bacterium
ATTGTATTTAGTTTTTCATCTATAGACATGTTCTTATTACCTGCAAAGTAAACTTAAGCGGCATTTTGGGATTCGATTTCGGCGGCTTTTTGCTCAACCATTTGAACAATATGATCAATAATTGATTTATCACCTTCGTTCAAGCGGTGGGCTGTTTTTCCACCAATATATATTTGGTGAGTACCTTTCCCACCACCGGTAAGCCCGATATCAGTCATTAAAGCTTCGCCTGGACCATTGACGACACATCCGATAATAGAGACCGTAAGAGGCGTACTTATATGCGCCAATCTTTTTTCAATTTCTGTAACTGTCTCGATAACATTAAATTGTTGACGGGCGCATGATGGACACGAAATTACATTCACTCCTCTGTGACGAAGACCGAGTGATTTCAAAATCTCGAAACCAACCTTAATTTCCTCGACAGGATCAGCTGACAGAGATACACGGATAGTGTCCCCGATCCCCGCCCATAAAAGGTTTCCCATACCGATAGCAGATTTGACAGTTCCGGAAGTAAGCCCCCCTGCTTCAGTAATTCCAACATGCAAAGGATAGTCACAAACTTCTGCCAACTGCATGTAGGCCGCTACGGCCAAAAAAACATCCGAAGCTTTGCAGGATATTTTAAAATTGAAGAAATCGTTATCTTCCAAAATAGCTATATGGCGCTGTGCGGACTCCACCATTGCTTCAGGACATGGCTCACCATATTTATCAAGCAGATCGCGCTCCAAAGAGCCGGCATTAACACCTATGCGCATCGAGCAATTATTGTCTTTCGCAGCCCTGATAACTTCTTTAACGCGTTCATCAGAACCAATATTTCCAGGGTTAATTCGTAGACAGGCTGCACCGTTTTCGGCGGCCTCTATACCCCGTTTGTAATGAAAATGAATATCGGCAACGATAGGCACATTAACTTGCGCCGTTATATCTTTCAAAGCGAGCGATGAAGCTTCATCTGGACATGATACACGTACAATGTCAGCTCCCGCATCCTCCAGAGCTTTTATCTGCGCGACAGTTGCCGCTACATCCCTTGTATCTGTATTAGTCATAGATTGCACGGTAATTGGCGCGTCTCCACCCACAGCAACCTCACCAACAAATATTTGTCGTGATTTACGGCGTTGTATATGCCGCCATGGCCTGACCATTGTGTGATCTTGATGTGTCATTTCCTAAAAACCTTTTATTCGACCTTTTTTGTCGAGACACCACTTAAATAATCCCTCAACTGCTCCCTGTCCAATGGAATATCCCTTATTACGTCACCTTTTTCTCCAATATTTTCCCACAAAGCCTCATCTATCTGTATTGAAGTCGATGCCGCATCACCGGTAGTTAAGGTGTATCCCGTTAAATTTTTTGGTAACTGAAAGACTTCCCCTTTTTTTAGTACTCCCGAATATAGAGGCGGAGATGTATCACTGATAACCTGTATCCAGATATTCTCAATCGCAACAATATGAATACCTTTTTCAATACTTTCTTTCAGTTCCCTGTTCCTCACCTCTTCTTCCTCGAGTAATGCCGCAAGTTTCCGGGAGTTTGCAGTCAAGTCTTGTCTGACACTATCTGGTACCTCTGGTATAGAATATTGTTCTGAATCCCTTTCAAACCTGTTTTTGCCTAAAGTGTTATAAACAATGGAAAACGCAAACAAAGAACAAAGACATATAAATAAAAGCCAGCGGTTAGAGATATATGTCTCAGTATCGACCTTGGCTTCAAGGTTTAGTTCAGGTTCAAAGTGCCTGCCTGCATTTTTCATCTTATAAAGCTCTGCCATATCCTCGCCGACAAGCCCAAGATAGGATGCATATGTCTTAATAAAACCCACTACATAAATCGGTGAAGGAAGGTCATCGTCGTTGTTTTCTTCAATAGCACGTAAGTTTTTTACCGGTATTTTTGTGTATGCGGCTACATCGGCAATGCTTATTCCGTCAAGCTCACGTGTCTCACGCAAAATATCGCCCGCTGTTTTATCACCGCTTTTATAAAGAATATCTTCCCTGTCACTCATCTGGAGTCCTAAGCCTTAAACACTGATTTACAAGTCATACCATCATGGAGTACAACATAATGTATGAGCACGGTCGATCGCAAAGAAATTATACACTTTCAAAAAGATTCCAAAACATGGTGGGATCCGGATGGCCCATTCGCCCCCCTCCACAAACTAAATCCAGTGCGCCTGGAGTTTATTTTCACTGAAATGGATGCTCATTTTCATATCAAGCCAAGCTCATCTCGGCTTCGGTATCAAGGGTTAAAAGTTCTTGATATAGGCTGTGGGGGAGGCCTTGTTTCTGAACCATTTTCCAGACTCGGCGCTGACGTCACTGGATGCGATGCCGATGAAAAAGCAATAAATATTGCCCGGGACCACGCTAAGGGCCAAAACCTCAATATCAGATATAAAAATATGGCTGTCGAAGAGCTTGATAGTACCGAGAAATTTGACGTTATTACTGCTTTGGAAATAATAGAACATGTTAATGAGCCTGAGCTATTTCTTCAAACATGCATAGATAGGCTTGACCCTGATGGAATATTATTCCTTTCCACTTTAAACAGAAGTAACAAAGGCTACATTTTAGGTAAATTCGCAGCTGAATATCTTTTAAACTGGGTGCCTAAAGGAACACATGATTGGAAAAAATTTTTTAAGCCAAGTGAAATTGCCAAAATGTTACGTACGTACAGCTTAAATTTAAACTCTATAAAAGGAATTACTTACAATCCCTTAAAAGGTATTTTTGAACTAAGCTCTCACGATCTTGATGTAAATTATATATTATCTGCCGTACGTAAATAAATCACAGCATCTGTGAGTGAAAAGTTTTTTTTATTGGCAAAACCACTATCACAGCTTTAAATTAAACCTTATGAATATTGTAATAATATCCCTACTCATTACTGCGGTACTTATGACACTTGTTTCCTTGCTAGGAGGGTTATTCCTTATGGCCAAAGGCGGCGAACTTAATAAAAGATATGGTAATGCTTTTATGAGAGCCAGGGTTGTATCTCAAGGGCTTACCATTGTTTTATTTGTTATAGCTTTTTTTCTAATGGGTGTACGCACACTATAAATTCTATCAAGGAGTAACCAGATGAAAATTCTTGTGCCTGTTAAACGGGTCGTAGATTATAACGTCAAAATCAGAATAAAGTCTGATCAATCAGGAGTCGAAGATTCAAACGTTAAAATGTCCCTAAATCCTTTTGACGAGATCGCTATTGAAGAAGCTGTGAGACTTAAAGAAGCTGGAAAAGCTTCCGAGATAATTGTTGTAACTATAGGCCCTGAAAAAGCACAGGATATTTTAAGAACCGCTATGGCAATGGGTGCAGATAGAGGTGTACTTGTTTCGACAGATTTAAAAATTGATCTTGGCGGAATTGAACCATTAATGGTTGCAAAATGCCTGAAAGCACTTATTGAAAATGAAAAGCCCGATATGGTCATTATGGGCAAGCAAGCCATTGATGATGACTCAAATCAGACAGGGCAGATGCTATCAGCTCTTTTAGGATGGCCCCAAGCTACATTTGCATCCAATATAGAAATAGATAATGGTCAGGCTAACGTAACGAGGGAAGTGGATGGCGGCCTTGAGACTCTAAAAGTTGCTTTGCCGGCTGTTGTAACGACTGATTTACGCCTTAACGAACCTCGCTACGCATCCCTCCCAAATATCATGAAGGCCAAAAAGAAACCTTTAGATAACAAACAACTGAGCGATTTTAACATTAAGCTCACTCCTCGCCTCAAACTCGTTAGTGTAGAGGAACCTCCTAAGCGCGAAGGCGGAGAGATTGTCAGCAATGTAGATGAACTTTTAGACAAGCTAAAAAATGAAGCAAAGGTGATTTAGATTATGAATGTTTTGGTTATTGCAGAACACGACAATAAAGCACTTAAACCTGCAACATTGAATGTGATTACAGCCGCAAGCAGATTTAGCGGAAACATTGATATTCTGATCGCAGGAGGAAATTGTCAGGACGTTGCAAAAGAAGCTTCTACTATAAAAGGGATAAATGACGTCATATGCATGTCAGACGCTGCTTTGGAAGCCCAGCTTGCAGAACCTCTCGCTGAAGCTGTCATCCAAATACAGGGCGATAAAAACTATAATGTTATTTTAGCTCCGGCATCAACATTCGGGAAAAACTTGCTTCCACGCATTTCGGCTTTGCTTGATGTACAGCAGATTTCAGACGTAATTGAAATTATATCCCCCTCTTCCTTTAAACGCCCAGTCTATGGAGGTCAGGCCATTGCTACATTTGAGAGCAACGACGAGTTTAAAGTTATGACGGTTCGCGCGACAGCTTTTGATAAAGCAAGCACAGAGGGTGGTCAGGCCACAATTGAAGAGATTTCTTTTAACTCCCCTAAAAATTTTGGTACTGCATTTGTAGGCCTGGAAGTAGCTAAAACAGAGCGACCTGAGCTAACAGGTGCGGAAAAAGTTGTGTCCGGTGGCCGGGCGCTTGGTTCAAAAGAAAATTTCAAAATGATAGAAGAGCTGGCGGATAAACTTGGTGCCGCTATAGGTGCATCAAGAGCTGCAGTTGATGCTGGTTATGTACCAAATGACTATCAAGTCGGACAAACAGGTAAAGTAGTAGCACCAGAACTCTACATAGCTATAGGTATTTCAGGAGCCATTCAGCACTTAGCGGGAATGAAAGACTCGAAAACTATAGTCGCCATTAATAAAGATGAGGAAGCCCCCATTTTCAAAATTGCTGATTACGGACTGGTTGGCGATCTTTTCGAAATATTGCCTGAACTTACAAAGAAGCTGTAAAAACAGCTACCATTCAGCAAAGATGTAACTAATGATCTTCGTCGGGGTTCGCTTTTAGTTTATTTAAGGAAAAAGCCCGTCCACGTTCCACATTATCCATTTTTGCATTATCCATTATTGCATCTTCAGTTTGTGCTTTATCGAGAATTGCACCTGTCAGATCAGCGCCGGTAAAATCAGCACCCGATAGATCCGTATAGGACAAATCTGCATATTGCAGGGAAGCATTTTTAAAATTGGCCCCTCTTAAATCACAATACCTGAAAACGGTCTCATCCAATATTGCCGAAGCAAAACGTTTTGCATCACCCCCAAAAACTAATGATGAGAAATCGGTGTTTTGCAGGTTTGCATGATTGAATCTGGCTTTTTCAAGTATTGCCCCACGAAAATCGGCCGATTCAAGATCACATCTTCTAAAGTCGGCTTCTTCTAAGTGGGCACGTTGCATTTCAACTCTGTAAAGGTTCATTCCAAAAAATTTGGCGCCGCGTCCTTGTATTGCGGTAAGTCTTTGTTGCTTGAGTGTTGTGAGCTCTCGCATGTCAATATCTGTAATATCGAGCTGTAATCCATTTTTACCTGCAGAATCAACCCATTGCCTATGCTTTTCAATCAACTTCACCAATGGCTCATCAAGATCAGCTACAGATTTCCCTATATTTTCACTTGTCAGTGCCCTTGTCAGGTCAACTCCTGCCTCTTTATCGCGTATCTCGCTAAGATCAACATCGGTTAAAATAGCATGGTTAAGCTTAGCACCTGAAAGCTGTATACCCTGAATATCCGCACCTGTCAGATCAGCGCCTTCCAGAACCGCATTCCTGAAGTCTGCTTGCTCAATTTTTGCTTGGGCAAGAATGGCGTCTGAAAAGTCTGCTTTGTTTGCCAAACATCCGGCAAGCCTCGCACCTGTAAGATTAGCTCCTCTGAAATTAACAGCCGTAGCTTCGCTTTGTGAGGATTGTCCAAACAATCCTCCCTCCCTCAGGTCGGCCTCTTTCAAATCTGTCCGCTCAAGATCGGCACCTTCAATCTTAGAACCACGTAAGTCAGCTCGTACGAACGAAGCTTTATTCAGCGTAGAGAAACTTAAATCGCATGCAAAAAGGGATGCTTCCTGAAAACTTGTACCTGTCAGATCCATTTTACGCATTTTAACATTTGTAAAATCCACACGGCGCAAGTCTTGGTGTTTGATTTCCAAATCACTTAAATCTACATTCTTTAATATAGCCCTGCGTCCTCCAATGCGTCCTTGTAAAAAACGCGCGTGGAGACTAACAAGGGCATCCAACTGATCCTGAGTAAATTTTTCATTTATAGAATCTGTGGACTGCACTTGTGACATAAGGAAAGAAAATCCGTAGTTAATAAGAAATATTTATGTTTATATAATACTTAAGATAATAAGTGTGCCGTGAATAGGTTAATATTCTTTTAGTATAATACAGAGGACATCAATATGCGAGTTTGTATCTTAATTTTTTCTATTTTTTTATGCGGTTGCGGTATAAAACCCAACCATGTTGATGCGCCTTCGGACACGATTCAGGACACTTTCCCGCAACAATACCCATCCTCGGATTAAATGCCCTCACCACATTATTTAAAATATAAACTGTTTCTTACAAAGCTGTCTTTGTATACGGAAAGCCTTACCCATGCCTTTTTCCCGTTTATAATATTTAGCTTTTTTATATTGGGGCTTGGTTTAACTGGCATACTTACAGTATTTGGCTCTTTAGGAAGCAAAATTCTGGTTGTATTGTTTTTTTTACTTTGGATCAGGATTTTCTACGTTAACTTTAAAAACTTTAGGGCTCCCACAGAAAGCGATGTCGACCGCCGTCTCGAAGCTGATAATAACCTTAAGCACAACCCTTTATTTACATTAAAAGATAAACTTGGGGAAAATAGCTCTCAGCAAAAACAGAATATCTGGCTTATACATCGTAAAAAACTGGAAAACCAAACCGGTAAAAAACTAAGAATCGGTGCGCCTGCACCTCATTTTTCTTTTCGTGACCCTTTCGCCCTTGGTATATTTGCAGTACTTCTACTGATAATAGGTTTTATAATGGCAGGTCATAATTGGGAGGCTAGGCTAAAAACATCTTTTTTCCCTTTTGGTTTAACTGAATCAGATGCCCTGCCCTCTCCACTAGCCATAACCTTTACACCTCCACCGTATATAAGGAAGTCACCAGCACAATATTCGGGACCAGATTACGAGAAGAATATTCAGGTACCGGAAGGGACAGTAGTTAGAGCAATCTATAATACACCCTATTTCAAACCTACGCTTAAAGTTGGTGGTGAAACTATACCTTTCACAGAAATTGACGAAAACACTTATTCTGCGCAGGCCAAACTTACCGAGACTACAAATGTCAAAATATCCCAGCTTGGCTTAACGCGCGCGAAGATAAAGACCGATATAATTACTGATAAAAAACCCCAGATAAGGTTAAGCGGGAGTGTTGAAACTGTTGGCAATGGCAACTTCACAATCCCTGTAATTGTAAATGATGATTACGGTATAGATAAAATTATTCTTAGCGGAAATCTAACTCAATTCAGTGACAAAACAGCTATAGGCAACCAAATTTACGAAGAAAATGTTATAGCACTATCTACAGATGGTGAGGAGATTGAACTATCCGAGAGGTTTGATTTAACCTCCCATTTTTGGGCGGGGCATAAGGTTATGCTTAAAATTGGGGCCAAAGACAGTAAAGGTCAAATAACATACACAGATGAATTTGCTTACACACTTCCCGAAAGACAATTTTTTAATCCGTTCGCTAAAGAAATTATTAAAAACAGAGCCCGCCTGGTTAACGCTTCGCTATTTGAGCAAATGGAAATTGCCGATAACCTCATGAGGTTGAGAAATTCGATCGGCTCTTACAACGGTGACAAAGTTATTTTTCTGGCTCTGACTTCTGCATCCCGAAGGCTAGCCTATACCAGCGATAAAAGTGTTTTACCTGAAGTTATTGAAACACTTTGGGACACCGCACTACGTATTGAAGACGGTAGTCTTGGAACCGCCATGCGACAACTTAAAGAGAACCAGCAGAAACTGCTTGAGACACTCAATGATCCTGAAAGCTCCATAGAGCAAAAAATGGCTGCAATGCAAAAGTTGCAAGAAAGTATGGAGCAATTTTGGTCTGAGTTCATGCAAGAAATGCAAGAGCGGCTTAGACAAGGTCAGAAAATACCAGAAATAAAGAATCTTGAAAATGTTCAGGAGGTAAATCCCGACAAAATTACCGACTTCATGGAGCAGATGATGGAAGAAATTGCCAAAGGCAATAGCGAAGCCGCAATGGATATGGCCAAACAGCTTCAAAATATGATGGGTATGATGTCACCAGAAATGATGCCTTCTATGTCAAAGCAAGCACGTGACATATCTCAGGCTATGAACAATTTGCGCAACCTGATTGAGCAACAAAAAAATCTTATTGAACGCTCGAAAGAAGCTACCGGGCAATCTGGTTCGGATACGTTAAACAAAGCAATGGATATAAGTTCGCAACAAGGTGCTGGCATTCAAAATAAAATGGCTTCTGAGTTACAGGATCTTACCAGTAAGCTTTCAAAATCGGGTATACCGGTTGCTCAAGATGGGCTTGAATCGGCTACATCGGCAATGCGTGAAGCTGCAAGCCAAATACTTAATAATAAATATAATGAGGCTCTGCCTTCTCAAAGCTCCTCTCTTCAATACATGGAGGGGTTGCAGCAAGAATTGATGAAATCTCTACAGCAAGCTATGCAACGTTCTGGTGGATTGCCGTTTGGTATTAAAAACCAAAAGAGGGATATATTCGGCAGACCTCAAGACGCATCCGGCATGAGTTATGAGGAGGTGGAAATTCCTGATGAAATGAAAGAAAAAAGCCTTCAGGATATCTTGAATATAATTAGAGAACGCGCTTCTGAAACCCAAAGGCCACTTAATGAGCGTAATTATTATAAAAGATTACTTAGACAATGGTGAGATATATCACAGGTCTCGTCCGCGAAAAGATATTATTACCCTTTCAACACTACCTGACTTCCCCTGTGCAAGCTTTAGCGTTTGCGAAAAAGATAAAAGCTTTTCACCGCCAAGTGACTGCTCTTCCAAAGTAAAAATGTGATCACTTATAATCTCCCCCGCGGAGTCCAGCATAACAGCATGAAGGTCAGGTATGGGGGACTCCTCTTGAGTGAGATTAATGATATTACCCTCAACACGAATGTCTTCATCTTGCTTGAAAATCATTACCTTATCAAAAACAAGCCCCTCTCCCTCTACACGGGTTTCAAAACCCATTAAAACATATAGTCCTGATAACACAGGCCAGTGAGAAGTAAGAGAGCTTTTAAAAGGGATACTTAATGTTAAAACAAGAAGAAATAAAATTACGCCGCAGCACACAGAAAGAAATTTGTTTTTCCCTTTGTGTCTAGTAGCCGTTGAACCATCTTGTGAAACGCCATCACCCGAATCGTAGACCGAGGCTCTATCCTGATTCTGCTCGTCTATATTTCGGAGCTGCTCTGCAAAACTAACATCCCCTTCACCAACCGTGGTTTCATCATATGAGCGCATATCATCATTGGGTTCAGATTCTGAAAAGTCGTGTTCATCATCTATATCCACATCAAAATCATCATCAAGTTCAGCGGCAATTTCTGGATTCTCTAAATCATCAAGAAGACCCAAAATCCCTAAGTCGTCTTTTTCTACGCTCTCCCTCACTGGTTCCGGTTCTTGGAACCAGATATGCGCGCAGTTACTGCAACGGACTTTACGCCCTTCATTTCCAAGCTTTTCGGAAGATAGCTTGAATTGAGTAGAACATTTTGGACAAGTTAGAATCATGATTTTAGTACTAATTTCATTTGATATAACAACTATAAGAGATTTTAGCCTCTGGTAAAAGGTGATTGGATAACTTTAAACAAAAAATTTAATTCTTAATTTATCTATAACAACGCTTTTACCATGTAGACGAAAACTGTTAAATTAAGCCCATGATTGAATTCCAAAGAGTCGCCCTGCGCTATGATGACAAATCGAATGTCTTAAAAGATGTTTCCTTTACCCTCAATCCCGGGTCATTTCATTATCTGACCGGAGCAAGCGGAGCAGGCAAAACCTCACTCATTCGTTTACTCAGCTTGATGCAAAAAGCATCTGCTGGAAAAATTAACATGTTCGGAACATCTATAGATTATAACCATAGGTCAGAACTTGTTCCTGTCCGGCGGCGCATAGGTCTTGTTTATCAAGATTACAGGTTATTAAACCATCTTACTGTGTATGAAAACGTTGCTTTGCCTTTAAAAATTAAGAAATTACCTCGCGGTCAAATTAAGGAGCATGTAGGCGAGCTGCTAAACTGGGTTGGTCTCGGTGATAAAATAAATTCTTATCCAAGATATCTCTCTGGAGGTGAACAACAGCGAGTATCAATTGCCCGTGCCGTTATTACACAACCCCACCTTTTATTGGCAGATGAGCCTACTGGTAACCTTGATAATGCTATAAGTGAGAAGCTACTAAAGCTTTTCGAGCAGCTGCATAGAATGGGCACAACCATTGTCATGGCAACGCATAATCCTGACATTATTATGAGATTTCCTCACCCTCAGCTTCATTTGGATAACGGTATACTGGAAACGAGAACAGCACGCGAGGCTGTCGAAAAAGGTAGGATGGGTACATTATGAGCAAAAAACCATCCCTGCTTACAGCCCGTCAATCCAGCCTGCCTCTTAGAAACCCGCAGGCAGATCGTTCCTTGATGGCAATGATACTTTTAATGACATTTGTTATCCTTATGATCGGCGCATCTTCTGTTTATTTCGGAAGGCTTGCCGGAGGCTGGGAAACAAAACTGTCTGAGATAGCAACTATCGAAATACAGGACAGCAAATTTACTACGAAGCTGCAAAAGGATATTGAAAGTTTTCTGGATAGTCAGGGCATAGTAAACTCCTACGAGATTATTCCACCAGAAGAAGTGATGGATGCAGTAAGCCCTTGGCTCGACATAAAGGGTTTAAGAGATACCGATATGCCATTGCCTGTTATCATCAACCTTTCACTGGAATCTACGAATAAGCTTGATGTTGATAAACTGGCCTTTTCACTGAAAGCTATTAGTGAGTATATAAATTTCCAAAACCATCAAAACTGGTTGTCTGATGCACTAAAATGGGCAAATCTAATCCGTTTACTTTCTATAGCAATAGCGTGCGCCCTTCTTGCTGTTCTCGTCTTAGCACTCTCTTTACTCGTTCGGGACAGGGTTGTCTTAAATAAGGATGTAATCGATTTACTCCACGTAATGGGCGCTACCGACCATTATATTCTGAAAGAATTTCTATGGCATTTATTGGCAGTAACTTTGAAAGCGCTTGTACTGGGCGTAGTATTTTATCTTCTCGTATCTGGCCTTTTATACAGCTTCTTAATGCCTGATCATGATGGGACAGAACTTTTTTCTTCCATGTTTACGCTTTCTGACCCATATATACTGCTTGGAATTCCACTTCTTGTATTCATATTTGTCGCAGTCACTGTGTGGAGAACAGTGATAAAAGCTGTCCGTGCCTTGCCGTAAACGTTATTCTGTTTTCCTATGAGTGCTATAAGACATTTTATTCTGTATATGTTCACCGCCTTTTTTATATTAGTCGGTCTTTGGTTTATTGGATTCAGTATTTTTAGTGTTTATTCACTTACGGCAAATCCCGATCTTGCTAAGCGCGGACAAGCAGATGCCATAGTCGTTCTTACAGGTGGTAGCAGCAGGGTTACAACCGGCTTGGCGCTTTTAAATCAAAAAGCTGCAAAACGACTTTTTATAAGTGGGAGCCATCAAGACACAACCGTTGATGACATTTTAGAAATGAATAAAAGTAATCCGGACTTGAGTTGCTGTATTGATCTGGACCCTCTTGCCATTGATACTAAAAGCAATGCCTTACAAACAGTTAACTGGATCACAGAAAATAAAATTGATTCTATCATATTGGTAACATCGGGTTATCACATGATAAGAGCTAGAAATGAGATAGACATGGTTTTGAGCCGTGTTTATGAAGAAAAATTAAGACCGACCCCGGACCTTTTAATTTACGAATTCCCCCTACCCCTTGAAACACTCGACGTAAAAAGTTTCTCCTTCTGGAAACTTATGCTGGGTGAATACAACAAAACTATACTCAGTTTTGCAAAACGTTTATTTAATCTTTCTGAAGGCTGATAATCAAATTATGAACCTGTTTCGCGCATATCTTTTCAACATAGTTTTTTATAGTTTTACTGCTTTTGTATGCATTATCTATATACCGGCCCTTTTTTTACCGAAAAAGCCATATAGACGCGCATTGGAATTCTATTTTGCTTCTGTTCACGTAATAGAGAAATATGTGCTTGGGCTGACCTATGAAGTTGTGGGTCTTGAACACCTTCCATCTTCCGGGAGTTATATAGTAGGTGCAAAACATCAATCTGCTTATGAAACAATGAAGCTATATTTATTATTTCCAAATCCTGCGGTGATTTTAAAAAAAGAGCTTATATACCTCCCTTTCTGGGGATGGCTCGCCCTAAAATCAGGCGCGATTGCCATAGACCGAAGAACAAGGGAAATGGCGATGAAATCAATAACTGAAGGCGCTATACGTGTTAAAAATGACGGGCGGCCTATTGCTATTTTTCCTCAAGGTACGCGTACGGCTATTGATGAAACTTCAAAAATAAAAAAATATAGATGGGGCATAGCCCGAATGGCTAAAGCAGCTGAACTGGATATAATTCCTGTTGCTTTGAACAGTGGGGTATTTTGGCCTAGAAATGCTTTTCTCAAAAAACCCGGTAAAGTTACTTTCAAAGTATTACCCCCAATCTCATATAAGTTGAGCGAAAAAGAAATTATGAAGAAGCTTGAAAACTCTCTTGAAACGGAATCAGATAAACTTGTAGCTGAAGGCAAAAACTTTCTATGAAAATTAAAAAAAAACCTTTTATATTATTTGTATGCATTGTTCTAATCATCTTGATTTACAGTTCTGCATGGTTTGGTGGGGCAAAACTACTTGAGAACGCAGTCATACAAACTCTGCAGGGACAATCCGCCTCGGGTCAAAGGCTTTTTGATGGTCAGGTTTCCAAAGTAAAAGGTTATCCAGGTGCCTATAGTCTTGAAGCTAAAGGACGCGTCATAACTTCTGACTTCTTGCTGAAATTCCCGGAAGTTGTTATCCAAGGCTGGCCTGTTCCCGGCACGCGCATTACAGCTGATTTTAAAAAAGGACTTCAAATTATTCTTCCAGGCCAAATGACTGAGACATTCGACAGTGCCTTGCTGGAATTTACAATGAGCCCACATTACCCTAAAGGTATCAATAATTACGAACTAACACGCTGGCATCAGGCGCAAGGTAATATACACATAAGCCGCCTCACCCTTGTTCAGCAGGATATCCGTTTTGATCTTAGTGGCGATATCAGTTTGGATGAGGATTTGCAGCCAATAGCGCAGTTAACGCTTGCACTGAGAGGCAAAGAAAAAGTAATAGAAAAACTTGAGCAAAGAGGCGTTATTACAGAAGATCAAGCAAATCTGGTTACACAACTCGCATCGAAACTTGCTTCAGAAAATAATGATACTGAAGGAGAGATTACAGCCAAAATGGTAGTCCAAAACAACGCAATTTATTATGGGCCGTTACGTATAATGAGTTTACCCGAGGCCAGATGGGAATAATCTTATAAGTCATTACGCTGCTGTATAGGCGCTAAACCTTTCTTACCTCCGACCACACGTAAGGCGGTACCTCCCGCCGGATGAACTGGTGCATATACTTGTTTTACCGCGTCAATACAGTGCACCCCGCCAAAAGCAGGGCATATCAAATTACCAAATCTTTCAAACCCCCATGCAGCTTTAAGAAGCAAACGCCATTTTACTGGCGGCATAAATAAAGCGTTTCTGTGGTTTTGAACTGAAAATAAAGCATTTTCCAGTGCGTTCTCTATTTGTGATGCTGAAAATGGGCGACCATGACCAAAAGGAGACCAGTCCCGGCGTGCCCACATACTTGTCCGATTAGGTACAATCAATATCAATCTTCCGTTACTTTTCAATGCGCGATAAATATCTTTCAGAGCAAGATCAAAATATTCAGCGTGCTCGAGAAAGTGGATAGCTAAAATCATATCCATTGAGTTACTTGCCAATGGTAATCCCGGCGTAGTTACCATAGCAGTCTTATTCGGCTTCCCTTTGGGCCAGCTGATTCCGCCCATAGTACCAGGCATAAGGGAAACCTTAGAGCATATTTCATTTTTAAAAACATCAAGATACGGCAATGTATATCCAAGACCGGCAACCTCCAGAGGTTGCGCAGATTTTATTAATGACGAAATATGGCTTCTAATAATTTTTTTTACTATCCACCCTTCCCGAGAGTAATAAAAGCGCTGATATGAAGAAGCCGATTTTTGCATAAAAACTTTTTATCTCTCTAAACACTTTTACAAATTATCTAAAAGTTGGGAAATGAGAGGAATATCTGCTGGTGGCATAGCGTAATCGTATAAGTCACGGATTGTGACCCACTTAAGCGTTTGCCCTTCTTTTGGTTTTGGCTCGCCTTGCCATACCCTGCACACAAATAAAGGCATTAAAAGATGGAATGATTTATATTCATGCGAGGCAAATCCAATAGGAGAAAAGCAGCATGGGCGCGTTTCTATATCCAGCTCCTCATATAATTCTCTCATCAATGTAAATTCGGGACTTTCGCCTTCTTCTATCTTCCCTCCCGGAAACTCCCACAAACCAGCCATGGACTTACCTTCTGGCCTCTGGGATATAAGTATTTTGCCGTTTTCATCAATAAGAGCCGCTGCTGCTACGTGCAATAAGGGAAGCCCCGACCTTTTGGGCCGGGGCTTTTCCAATTCTTCAAAACATGAACTTGTTTGCTGCATTATTCAGCAGTAGTACTTTCAGGCATTGAAGACGCGCCTGTAGCAGGTTCAGCATTATAGATTTTTACGTCAGCTTCTTCACGCCATTCGGCAAGCTTCTCTTCAAGAATTTTACGTCTTACCTGAACCTCAAGGAAAGGCTTAGTTTCCTCAAATGTTGGTGCGGGTTGCATACGCTTATCTTCAACTTTGATAATGTGATAGCCGAATTGAGATTTAACCGGTTCGCTGGAAACTTCGCCCTCTTCCATTGAAAAGGCAGCTTCAGAAAATTCAGGTACCATTTGTGCTTTAGTAAAGTATCCTAAGTCGCCACCAGTTGCCCCTGATGCAGTATCAGTAGATTCTTCTGTAGCTAGCTCATTAAAGTCAGCACCTTCTTCAAGTTGAGTAATAATGTTATCAGCTTCTTCTTCGGTTGCCACAAGGATGTGTCTTGCTCTTACCTGTTCCTGACTGGAAGCAGATTGTTGCTCTTTAAATGCATTATATTCTTCACGAAGACGCTCGTCTGTCATTTCTTCTTGAACCATTTGCTCAAGATAGACAGAACGCATGATACCTTCACGTGCCTGTTGCATTCTTTTTTGAACTTCAGGGTTATTTTCAAGATTGGCTTCAGCAACTCTTTCGTCGACAACTTTCGCAGTAATTAGTTCTTCACGGACAACGGGCATAACTTGCTCAGCAGGCTGTTGTTGGAGCTGGGGAACCTGTGCAACAAATTCGTCTACATCGTTTTGTGTAATAGGTTCTCCGTTTACCTCGGCAATAACATTACCTGATGTTGCTTCGTTTGCCATTCCAGCATTGCCAACATCAGCTTCATCTATGTCTGTATCAGCTGTATCTGTATCGTTCTGCGCAGTCTGATCCATATCTGACGATGTTGCTTGTTCTGTGTTACTTACCTTATTCATCTCTTCGCCAGACATAAAGTAAGCGCCAAGGGCAAGTACCACAACAACAGCGACAACCAGACCAATTATCAGTCCTGAGTTATTGTTGCGGCTGCTTGTTTCCGCTGGTTTTTGGGTTGTGTTCTTTTTCTTCTCGGTCATTTTCTACCCCTTTTGAAGTGTAAATGTTTAAATCTTTTCTTTTACAAAGTCACTAAGTCATCAACATAATGCATTTGTACATATGCACCAGTGCCTTGCAACAGTTTTTATATTTATATACGTTTCAACTTGTTGACGGCTCTGTTTTTGGCGCTTATATGATGAGTGTATATTAAAGTATAAACACGCCGTGGAAAGGGCGATTGGTAAAATAATGATTTTGAAACTAGCAACCAAACTTTTGGGATCCAGCAACGAACGAGAATTGAAGCGCATGGATTCTCACGTCAGGGCTATAAACGACCTTGAAGATGAGTTTGAAAAACTTTCAGAAGACAAACTAAAAGCCAAAACAGAAGAGTTTAAACAGCGTCTAGCTCAAGGCGAGACCGAAGACGACATTATGTATGAAGCATTCGCGACAGTTCGCGAAGCAGCAAAGCGCGTTTTAGGAATGAGGCCTTTTGATGTCCAGCTTATTGGGGGCGTTGTTCTTCATAAAGGCCGTATCGCCGAAATGAAAACAGGTGAAGGTAAAACCTTAATGGCTACTATGCCTGTATATTTAAATGCACTTTCCGGCAAGGGAGTTCATGTAGTTACCGTTAACGATTACCTTGCTTCGCGTGATGCCGAATGGATGAGCAAAGTCTATAACTATCTCGGCTTAACCGTGGATTGTATCACAGGGGATACCCAAGATCATGAGAGAAAAGCGGCTTATGCTGCGGATATAACATATGGAACCAATAACGAGTTTGGTTTCGATTATCTACGCGATAACATGAAATACCGTCTTGAAGACATGGTACAAAGACCATTTAACTTTGCCATTGTCGATGAAGTGGATTCAATTTTGATTGATGAGGCCCGTACTCCCCTTATTATCTCAGGTCCATCAGAAAGTGCTGCCGAATTGTATGTCCAAGTCAACAAAGTTATCCCTTTGCTTACTTCTGAAGATTATGAACTCGACGAAAAAATGAAAACAGTCACTTTCACTGATGAAGGTGTAGAACATGTTGAAGAACTTCTAAAAGAACATGGTATTCTGACAGAAGGCAACTTATACGACGCACACAATATTTCTCTTGTTCATCACGCAAACCAGGCATTGCGCGCGCATAAACTTTTTGAAAGAGACACTGCCTACATTGTCAAAGAAGATAAAGTTGTCATTATTGATGAATTTACCGGACGTATGATGGAAGGTCGCCGCTTTTCGGAAGGCCTTCACCAAGCCCTTGAAGCGAAAGAAGGCGTTAACATACAAAATGAAAACCAAACCTTGGCTTCCATTACTTTTCAGAACTACTTCCGTATGTATCCAAAATTATCCGGGATGACAGGTACCGCCATTACAGAGGCAACCGAGTTCATGGAAATTTACAGCCTTGGCGCAGTTGCCATACCAACAAATGTGCCTATCGCACGAATTGACCATGAAGACCAGATATACAAATCATTTGATGAAAAGGTTGCCGCTATAGTGCGTCTTGTTGAAGATGCACGTGAAAAAGGCCAGCCTGTATTGATCGGTACGGTTTCAATTGAAAAATCAGAAGCCCTTTCCTCACAGCTTAAAAAAGCAAAAATACCTCATCAGGTCCTTAATGCACGCTACCATGAAAAAGAAGCAGAAATCATAGCTCAGGCCGGACGCCCCGGCGCCGTTACTATTGCCACGAATATGGCTGGGCGCGGTACCGATATTCAATTAGGCGGAAATCTGGACATGAGGATTTCACAGGAAATCGATGAAACTCTTGCTGATGAAAAGAAAGAAGAAATACTTAAGAAAATTAAGTCTGAGATAGCAGATGACCGCGAAAAAGTTAAAGAAGCAGGTGGACTGTTTATCGTAGGTACGGAGCGACACGAGTCACGCCGAATTGATAACCAGTTGCGTGGTCGTGCCGGTCGTCAAGGTGACCCGGGCGCATCAATATTCTTCCTGTCGACACAAGACGATCTTATGCGTATTTTTTCCCCCGAAGCGCTGGAAACAGTTCTCTCAAGTAAATCTATAGGCCTGCGCGAGGGAGAGGCCCTGACCCACCCATGGCTTTCAAAGGCACTTGAACGCGCTCAGGCAAGGGTTGAGCAACAGAACTTTGAAATTCGTAAAAATCTTCTTAAATTCGATGATGTTATGAATGACCAAAGAAAAGTCATTTACGATCAGAGAAAAGATATCATGGATTCCGAAGACGTAAGTGATCTTGTTACAGAGATGCGCCATCAGGTTATTGAGGAAACTGTTGCCAATTGCATACCCGCCAAAGCTTATGCAGAAGAATGGGATGTTGAAACACTTTCCAATGAAGTTGAACGTGTTTTTGCCCTAGATTTGCCGATTGATAAATGGGCAAAAGAGGAAGGAATTGCAGATGAAGAGCTTATCGAACGCATAATTGCAGCTTCAGATAGTCAAATGGAGGAAAAGCAGTCCAAAGGCGGACATATTTTCCAACAAGTACAAAAATCCATGGTGTTACAAGCTCTTGATCAATCATGGAAAGAACATTTGTTAAATCTTGACCATTTGCGACAAGGCATAAACTTACGTGCATTTGGTCAGAAAGACCCCCTGAATGAATACAAAACAGAGGCGTTTGCATATTTTGCAAATATGCTCGATACACTTCGCGAGAATGTAGTTCATGATTTATCCCATGTTCAATTTACTGTAGATGAAACAGTACTGGAGCAATTAAAAGCCGCACAAAAGTCAGAACAACAGGCAAATATCTCACGAAATGATCCGGCACTAGCGGGAGCAACAAATCAGGCGGATGTTGTCGAAGACTTTTCTGCGGGGCCCATAAGAAAACGTGAATTTGATCAAAATGACCCTGCTACTTGGGGAGATGTGGGGCGGAATGCTCCCTGCCCTTGTGGTTCAGGAAAA
>NZVS01000009.1 GCA_002701555.1 Alphaproteobacteria bacterium
AAAGCATTGTAACAATTCAATTTAAAAATACAGGACATAGTTAAATGACAGACAGCTCTTCTCTTTTCAAGACAGATTTTATAACAGATGCCAAGGTACAAAAACCTGGCTCGGATATATGTATTCTTCCTGTGTTCGAAGGCCAATCAAAAATTTCTGTAGCAGGGGACGAGACATCCTCCACGTTGCTCGGACATCACCTAAAAAATGGGGGGGCGTTTAAAGGAAAAGCAGGGCAGACCTTGGTTGTTTCCGCGCCTGTAGAGAGTGCTTTCAAAGTTTATTTACTGATCGGGATGGGAGAAGCAAAAAAGCTGGACGAACTGATTACTGAAACAGCTGCTGGTAAATCCTGGAGTGCATTAAAAGCGCTTGGGCACAAAACGGCCTGTCTTGACCTCAATGTTTTGGAAAGCAAGGACACAGCGTTACCTGTCTCCAAAATCGGAGCCCATCTCGTCAACGGGCTTATGCTCGCCTCGTACGATTTTACAAAATATAAAACCGGAAAAGACGATAAGGATAGCGGTTTAAAATCTCTCACTATTGCTTTGAGGGAAGATAAAGACTGCAAAAAGCTCCTGGCACGACTGAAGGGCACTACAGAAGCCGCTCTTTTTGCTCGTGATCTGGTGAACACTCCACCTAACTACCTTTTACCGGACATGTATGCCAAACAAATAAAAGAGCGCCTAAAGCCACTTGGCGTGAAAGTAACTGTGCTCGACGAGAAGAAACTGCTTAAAATGGGCATGGGTGCCTTGATGGCAGTGGCACAAGGGTCTGATAACCCTCCGCGTGTCGCTATTATGGAGTGGAACGGCAATAGTGATAAAAAGAAAACCTCTAAGCCTCTGGCTTTTGTTGGTAAAGGCGTCACTTTTGACACAGGTGGTATTTCGCTAAAACCAGGTGCCGGCATGGAAGATATGAAGCTTGACATGGGAGGGTCAGCCGCGGTGGTCGGATTGATGGAATCCTTGGCAAAGCGTAAGGCCAAAGCCCATGTTGTAGGCATAGTCGGGTTAGTTGAGAACATGCCTGATGGTAAGGCTTACCGCCCTGCGGACGTTGTTACGTCCCTCTCAGGTAAGACCATCGAAGTTCTGAATACCGATGCGGAAGGACGCCTTGTTTTGGCTGATTGCCTAACCCATATTCAACGTGAATTTGACCCTTCTCTAATAGTTGACCTTGCCACACTGACAGGGGCAATGATGGTAGCCCTGGGTTTCGAATATTGCGGTACATTTTCAAATGATGATGAACTTTGGCGCAAACTTGAAAAGGCCAGTGACCTGTCAGGTGAGAAGCTATGGCGTATGCCGCTGGGCGAAGCCTACACAAAAGAAATGGATTCACCCATTGCCGACATAAAAAACCTTGGTACCCAATCCCGTTTCGCAGGCGCATGTACAGCGGCTGCTTTCCTGGAGGCTTTTGTTGACAAGGGCCGCGCCTGGGCACATATGGATGTTGCAGGAACAGCCTGGATCAAATCACCCAAGCCGACTGCCACAAAAGGCGGAACGGGCTTTGGTGTGCGCGTTCTGGACACCTTTGTTGAAGAAAATTACGGGTAGGAATAATGACTGAAATTCGTTTTTATCATTTAACGAAGAAACCGCTCGATCAGGCTTTGCCTGATCTTTTGTCCCGTGCAATGGAAACAGGCAAAAAAATTCTTATCCAGATGAATGATGAGGCACAAATCAAGCCGATGAGTGATCATTTATGGGTGTGCCGCAGGAACGGTTTTTTCCCTCATGGTATTAAAGGTGACTCAGATGCTGAAATGTATCCTGTCTGGCTAACATCTGAAAATGACAATCCGAATAAGTCTGAAACTTTGATTTTAACAAATGTGGCGGATCGGGAAGATGCTGATAAGTTTGGATTGGTCTGCGAAATGTTTGACGGAAACAACCCCGATATTGTGAAAAAGGCCCGCGCAAGATGGAAATCTTACAAAGATGCGGGCCATGATCTCACTTATTACCAGCAAACCGATAATGGTGGCTGGGAGAAAAAAGCTTAAGTTTTAAGCAGCTTTTTCCATTGTTTTTGCTTCGCTCAAGTCCTGAGACACTTTGGAGTGCTGTTTCTTCAAGGTCTGCAATATTGAATATTGTGGATCTATACCCGGAATGGTGTCCTCGTATTTTTCAACGAGTTTGCTTTCACCACGAATGATTTCTTCTAGAATGCCTTCATCGTCATTGCTGATTTTGGACTTAAGATCAACATAGAGACGGTGTGCACCGGCCAGAAGCGAGCTATCGTTCTCGACATCCTTATCATGCTCACGCAGATAATTACGAATCTCCACGGCAAATTCGCGGCGTTCCTGTGCCTTTCCTTCAAAAAGCTTTTCGAAGCGTGTATTTTTTGCCTCTTCGGCGCATTCTGCATATCCTTCTGCGCTATCGATTACGCGCACTAGAAGGTCTTGGATATTATCAATATTTTCTTTTGTCATTGTATTTTCCTCTTTATGTTATTCGTCTACTACTTACCTAGAATAACGATAAAAAAGGAATTACAGTTCCGATGCGGCCTCTCAGGGCTGTCCCCATAATGTACCCGGATGTGCCTGACCGCCGCTGAATGTTATACCGTCAGGTCTGTCATCGCTCAGCCACCAGCTGCCATCCAGATCCGCAAGGTCACAGTCCTGCGCAAGCAGAAGTGCAGGAGCAATACTTAGAGAGCTTGCGAGCATACATCCAACCATGACTTTTTTATTAAGGCGTTTTGCCTCGGCCATCATTTCAAATGCGTGTGTCAGTCCACCAGCTTTATCTAATTTCACATTCATCATGTCATAACGATCCGCGCGTGATTTGATATCGTCCAGAACGTGTATACTTTCATCTCCGCAAATCAGAATACCTTTATTATTAAATCCAATAAGTTCGTGATCTTTGTCTTTAGGCAACGGCTGCTCAATCATTGTGACACCAAAATTTTTGGCTTTGGACACAAATTCTTTTAATTCGTCTAGGCTCCACCCCTCATTCGCATCAATCACCAGCGAGGCGTCGGGTCTGATTTTGTGAATTTCCTCTAGACGCTTCATATCATCTGCACCGCCACCTAGTTTAATCTTCAAAATCTTAGAATCTGGATGTTTTTTTGCCTCTTTGACCATGTTTTCAACAGTGTCCAGGCTTAATGTCTGGACTGTATCAACAGGTTTCCAGGCGGAACTGTGTCCTGCAATCTCCCAAGCAGGTTTTCCGGTTTGCTTTGCTTCCAGATCCCACAAAGCACCGTCTATAGCACATCTTGCCGTACCGGGGGCCAAAATATCCATCAGCTGTTTACGGGTCACACCCATTTCAAGCTCAGTGCGGATGGAGTTGACTTGATTAGTGATAAAATCGACTGTTTCACCAAATCTTTTACAAGGGATAGCTTCACCACGACCAACCAGACCGTTTTCATCGGTAATAGTTACGAGAACCACTTCCTTATCGTAATCTGGTGTACCACGTGCAATATTGAATACAGTATGCAAATGAAACATTTCGGGTCTGACATCTATTTGATTCATTTTTGAGCTCGTTTCTTATAAAATTTTACCCTGAATTAATTAACACTTACATGTAAATATGTCAATTTTTTTGCTGTCTTTTATAATTATATTTCAATAAAGAATGCTTCAAAAGAATCATTTTGCAAATCCCTTAAAATCTGTTTAGTTTATGCAAAATAATAATATAAAAATATATATAACAGGTAGGATATGCAAAACTTTGCTAAGAATAATCTTGCTGATAGTAACGGGGAGTCAGCAACAGGGGAGACACCACATAAACCCGGTTTAACTAAATGGTTTAAATCACTCGCAATAAGCGGAGCCGTTATTACCGCTGGAAGCGCCATAGAAATGGAAACTTCCTTTCTTCAGTCGCTTGTATTCAACGCTGCGGCAAATGGCAATTTCTGTGAAACCTATACTATTGACGACAGCTCAGTACCTGCAGCTAATGGTCCTTATGATGAGCGCCTCGGCTACAGCAACACACTTAATATAAGAAAGCGCCTGTCAGACCGCGGTTATGTGCAAGTTTCTGATACAAAATGGCAGGACTGCAAAGTATTAGGCGTTTCATTATTCCCATTGTATTCTGAAAAAGCTCAGGCGGGGTTAAGCATTGTTGATGAACAGGGGCAGCCGCTTTTTGAAGCACGCTATCCTCGCGATGTTTTTAAAACCTATGATGATTTGCCTCCGATACTAGTTAAAAGCCTGTTATTTGTAGAAAATCGCGAATTACTAGATACCTCTATAAAACGACGAAACCCTGCGATTGAATGGAAAAGACTGTTCTTTGCAATACAATCCGATTTAAGTGGAAATGGAGGAGCTGGTGCTTCGACCCTTGCCACTCAAATTGAAAAATTCAAGCATTCCCCGGGTGGCGAAACAAGTGGTGACAAGGTTGAGAAATTTCGACAGATGTTCACCGCATCAACTCGCGCATATCAGCACGGCCTGGATACTACGCAGTCACGCCATGAAATCGTTCTTAATTATGTGAATGGTATCCCCATGTCCGCGGTTCCTGGCTTTGGTGAAGTGCATGGGTTTTCTGACGGGCTACGTGCCTGGTTTGGGAAAGATCCCAATGACGTAAGCCGAATTTTGCAAATGGATGAGTCGGATATGTCTGAAGATGATCTCCGTGCAAAGGCATTGGCTTACAGGGAAACCTTAAGCATTATAATGTCAGTTAAAAAGCCAACCGCTTATCTGCGCAATAACAGGGATGAACTCAAAGACCGCGTTGATGCCTTTCTTCCCCTTCTTGCAGAAGAAGGGATTATCTCCCCTGCTCTGCGCGATGCCGCACTTAAAATGGATGTCGTTTATGCTGATCCAAGTGAAATCCGTGAAAGATACAAGATACCTGTCGACCCTCAAAAGGCCAAATCATCCATGCAAATCGATCTGATGAAAATGCTTGGTCTTGATAGCCTTTATCAGCTCAATCGCTATGATCTGCGTGCCGAAACAACTTTGGATGTTCCGGTAGACCGCGCCATTTCCCAAAGGCTCCATGGTATAAAAGATGCTGAAATTGCCGCTGGCTATGGCCTTACGGGATACCGCCTCCTGCCTGAAGACGGCACTGCGAATGTGACTTACACATTCACACTTTATGAACGCTTGCCGAATGGACAAAATGTGCTCAGAGTGCAGGCTGATAATTATGATGGTCAATTCAACCTGAACGAGGACTCAAAACTTGAGCTTGGCTCAACAGCAAAATTGCGCACACTCGTATCCTACATGGAAGCAATAAGCGAGCTGCACCAGCGCCTTGGTCAAATGAACAACAGCCAGAGAAACGCTCTTAAAATTCATGAAAGTGATAACCTGACCCAATTTGTTGTGGATCACCTGAATTCACCTGACACGGACAAAAGCTTGAACGGTACGCTGGAAGCATCTTTGGATCGCACATATAGCGGAAATCCGGGAGAACGCTTTTTCACTGGAGGAGGCCTTCACCGCTTTAGTAACTTTGATAATCGCAACAATGGTGGGCATTACACTGTCAAAGAATCCCTTCACCAATCTTTGAACCTTCCTTTTATCCGTATCATGCGTGATGTCGTGAACTACACTATTCACCAGAAAATGGATATTAATCCTGATATCTATACAAACACAGAAAGTGAGCAACGCCGCGCATATCTTGAGAAATTTGCCGAATATGAAGGCAAGATTTATCTGTGGCGGAGCTGGAAAAATCTTGAGGGGAAAAATCAGGACCAAATTCTGGATTATCTTGCAGAAAACACTCTTCAGACTCCGACACATCTGGCTGTTGTATTTCGCTCCGTAAAGCCTGAAGGCACACTTGAAGACATGAAAGATTTCATGTCTGAAAAATGTGTAACCTGTACTACAGCTACTGATTATGAAGAACTTTACGAGGCTCATGCACCCGGCAAATTCAACCTCCATGACCGGGGATATTTAACAGGCTTGCATCCTTTAGCAATTTGGTTGGGTGGGTATCTTTCTAAAAACCCCGATGCCAGCTGGAGCCAGACAAAAGAGGACTCGCGCCAAAAGCGGATTGAGGTTTATGACTGGCTTTTGAATTCTAATAAAACAGAAGGCCAAAATACGCGCATCAGGACAATTGTTGAACAAGAGGCGTTTGAACATATCCAAGAGACCTGGAAGAGACTAGGCTTTCCTTTTGAAAAAATGACACCTTCCCTCGCCTCTGCACTGGGATCGTCAGGCGATACGCCTGCGGCATTGGCAACACTTGCGGGTATTCTTCAAAATGACGGATTGCGTGTCCAATCACAAAAATTCAGTAATATACATTTCGCAAAGGACACGCCATACGAACAGAATTTTAATGCTGGTGAACCAACTGCAAGTCGGGTTTTACCTTCTGAAGTCGCACGCCTTGCCCGTCGTGAAATGCAGCAAGTAGTAGAAGTCGGTACCGCACGCCGCGCTCGCGGAAGTGTGAAATTAAGTGACGGACGCGAACTTGCGGTTGGCGCAAAAACAGGAACGGGCGATAATCGTCAATTCCATTCCAATGGCTCATCGACTGTAAAAAGTCGCACAGCAACATTCGTATATACAATAGGCGACCGATTTTACGGCTGCGTAACAGCTTTTGTCGAAGGACAGGATGCTGCTCGATATAATTTTACGAGTGGACTAACGGCACAGATCTTCAGTTCAGTGATTGCACCCGAACTTGTACCGTTACTTGACCGCAGCTACGGTGTTAAACCAGCACCCCAAGCAATGGATCTGAGCGCATATTTCTCTCCTGAAACAAGTTTGCTATATAAACCGAACTATAAAGCAGAGGCAAAAACGCCGGAGGTTCATTTTACTTTCCCGCAAAAGCTACAGAGGTAAGTTTTTATTAGTCAGGGCTGTTTTCTGGAATAAACAAACTCTTTGTCCGTGGACTGGCTTTTCTGAAATTTATAGCCGCCCGCGTCAAAATCGCTTAAATCGCCAGGTTTTTTGGCCTTGTTCTCTACTATCCATTTGGTCATCATGCCGCGCGCGCGTTTGGAAAATAGGCCAATAACGCGCGACTTGCCGTCTTTTTCTTCCAGAAACTTGATATCAATTACCGGAGCATCCAGCTTTTTCGCATTGACCACCTTATAATATTCTGCCGAGGCCAGATTAATAATATGGCTTGCCCCTGTTTCCTTGATATCCTGATTTAGCGTTTCTGTAACTTTATCGCCCCAAAAATCATACAGGTTTTTGCCCCGTTCCGTTTCAAGACGTGTCCCCATTTCCAAACGGTAGGGTTGTATAAGATCGAGCGGTTTTAAAACACCGTAAAGACCGGATAATGTCCGGACAGTATTTTGCGCAAAATCCAACTCTTTCTCATCAAAATCCTGTGGCTGCATGGCACGATACACGTCTCCCGTAAAGGCAAAAAGCGCGGCTTTTGAGGAATTGCTTTTGCCATCAGATTGAAAGGCTTGATAACGGTCAACGTTAAGCTCTGCCAGATTATCACTGATTTTCATCAGCTTTTTTAAATCATTGGCCGTTTTTGTCTTCATGACCTTTGCAAGCGCGGCCGTATCGTCCTTTAACATTGGGCGCGTCGGCTCAGGCAAGTCATTAACGGGATCAAAATTCAAATCCTTGGACGGGGACAATAAAACGAGCATGTGTATTCCTTTATAAACTTTCGACTTAAAGATTTTAAAGCCTACAAAGTTAAAGGCCTTTTTGAAACCATAAATATCCTAAATATTTTGGGTTATTATTAATATATATTTTTGAAACTTTTTTAAAAAAACCTTAAACTTAAAAACAACAATAAAAGCGGGGAGAGTTTTAAGTGCTTAAGAAAATCATATTAGGCATCATAGTTTTTACAGTAGCAGCTTTTGCGCTGGTTCTTCTGGTTGGGTATCTTTATCAAAATAATAATACCAAGTTCTCTTCCCAAGAAATTAGCCAGAATGGCCCTAAAGATATTCCATTAATGTCCGTCAACATGACTTCAACAGAAGACTGCTTCAAGGATAAGGATTGCTATTTCTATATGTTTTCAATTCTAGCAAGTGAGGACGGCGATACAATTATCTATGACAAGGAAGGTGCTTCACCTGACCCTGATAATAAAGGGTTTTGGACATCTGTTTCCTTTAAGAGTGTTGATGGCGAGATAAATGATAAGAAAAGAGTCTATGCGGTTAATGCAAAAACACCTACAGAATGTATATATGATAAGGAATGTGTTTGGTATGCATTTTATAATCTCATTAATAGGTCAGCAATGGGCGAGGAGAGTAAGAATATACTCAGCAAATGGCAGACTGACATAGGCTATGCAATTTCACCAACAGACACACCTAAATACAATAAATATAAGTCAGAAATTGAAAAAGTTTTTGAAAAACTAGACCCTTATTTTCCATACGATATCTCCTTTAACAAACAATTCAACTACCTCTTGTTTTTTAGTCAAAATTTTGGAGAAGATATCCACCAAAATTACCGGGATTTTTTCCTGAGACTTACTGAAAATAATTTAATGGTAAGGGAGGGGTTGTTATCCTTTTTTCCAAAAGAAGAAAATGCAACTTGCGGAAATTTTCCTGTAACAGAAAAAAACGTAATACTTTGGAGTATTAATTTTGTTAATCCGCAAAAAAGCCGAACAGATTGTCTACATCATAGCCTTATCTATACTTTAGGTTTTTCTGGAAGATTAAGGCAATTTCCCTTTAGTTCTTTAAACTCAGTCAACTCCGATGTTGAGGTTAGTATTACTAATCTAGACTTGTTTTTGGTTGCTTTGCTTTACCAAGAAGACTTCCAACCAGGTATTTCAACAAAACCAGATGTACTGAGACCAGTCTTTGATAGAGGCTATTCTAAAACCATAGAAAAATTTAATAGATCAAATATGTGGGGAGAATGAGTCTAAGTCAGTATCAAAAAATTAGCATCGTTATCGTTTTGCTCGTAATAGCAATCGTTACTGCCATTTGGGTATTAGAAAACCCTTTTAAAGTTATTGACCCAACTGATCAAAGATTCGAAATTCAACAATTTCAGTTTGAAGACTATGGTGAGAATAGAGAAGAGCTCTATCAAGCTTTAATAAAAATTTTTCCGCAAGGTACTCCTCATAATGTCATTTATGATGTTCTCGTTAACCATGCAGGTGTAGAAAGAATGGGAGGAGATGAAGTTAGTGGTACTTACATATTCTTTTACAAACCAAGGCACAGCAAACATTCGAAATGTAATGGTTGGCGAGTTTTAGTTTCTTATGATAGAGAAAGTCAATTAGAAAATTTAAAGCTATTTGGGCCTTGTACATAGGGGAAAAGGTGAAACAATTTTATTCAAAACACAAAAAGAAGATTATTATAGCATTCATAATTGTTGTTTTTTGCTTCACTTATATAACTTCGCCATTTACCAGAAGTGAGGCGTATTTTACTGATGTAGATAACATTCAGGAGGGATTGTTAAAGAAGCATTATTGTAAAAATCTTTTTCAAGAACTCTGGAATGAATTTAAATACAGAAATGAAAATTTTAAATGCCCCCAATCTAAATAAACTTTGAAGAACAAAGGTTTTAAAGCCTAAAAAGTTAAAGCCCGTTTTAAAACCATAAATATCCGTATTTGTTTATTTACCTTCATGCTACAAGCAAACTTTACCACAAAAACAACCGGAGATTTGGAAATATTAAGGTATAAAACCTTGATAGAAATCGATGCTTTTTGAATGATTGACTCATATAAGAAATCGAAATAATACAGCTTAAGAGAGAATTTAGAAAATGAATACAAACAAATTGGAAATTTCGAAAAAAAGAAGAGTTGTAGGAAATGTTGCTCTATCAGTGATAATTATTGCTGTATTGGTTTATTCTTTTCTCAAAATTATTGAAAATTTTTATTTTGTAAAATCTTCA
>NZVS01000010.1 GCA_002701555.1 Alphaproteobacteria bacterium
ACGACACAATTTATGGTGATGCCGGTAATGACCGCATCAATGGCGGTGATGGCGATGACACGCTTTACGGTGGTACAGGCGATGACACTCTGGATGGTGGAGCCGGAAATGATTACATCACAGGCGGTGCCGGTGCCGATACTCTAAATGGCGGTGATGGTAATGACATCATGTATGGCGGTGGTATCTCATCATACGATCAATACGCCATCAGAACAGGATCGGCTTGGGGTAAATCAGAAGTCTGGTTCAACGAGCAAACTCAAAGCTTTTACATGTTCGTCGATGGGCCAGTATCTTGGACAGCCGCAAATAATGCCGCCGCAAATACCTTTCTAAATGGCGCGGCTGGCCATCTCGTAATAGTTACATCCCAAGCCGAAAACGATATAATTTATAACATGAGCAAAGCCAATGGGGTTAATAACTCATCTGGTAGTAATGGTGACAGAATATGGCTGGGTGCCACTGATGTAATAACCGATCAAGTCTGGCGTTGGGTCGGCGGTGCCGAAGACGGAATGCAATTTTCCCAAGGCGCATCGCCAGTAAATGGCTTCTATGAAAATTGGGGTAGCGGACAGCCCAATAATTCAGGCGGCGCCCAACAATACGCTACAATCTGGTTTAATGGCGGCGCAAGCGATGATGTCTGGGATGATCGAAATGCTAGCGATGGTCATAATTATATTATCGAATGGGATGGCGAGGATGTCATATCCGACTACTCTGCAAATAACATGAGTGGTGGAGCCGGTAACGATATAATTTATGGTGGTTCCGGCAACGATACTATCGATGGTGGTGATGATGATGACCAGCTATTTGGACGAGATGGAAATGACATACTAACAGGTGGCAACGGGAACGACCTTATAGTCGGTGGCAATGGTGACGATATAATCGGCGGGGGAGGAAACAATGATACGCTTTATGGCGGTGCCGGGAATGATACTGTAAGTGGCGGCGCAGGAAGCGATACGCTTTATGGCGGTGCCGGGAATGATATTCTGGATGGTCAATCCGGTGGTGACATAATTTATGGTGATGGCGGGAATGATACTATCAGTGGTGGAAATGGTGATGATTTTCTGTATGGTGGAACGGGTGATGACACGCTATCAGGTGATATAGGGAATGATTATATTGATGGCGGCACGGGGACGAATACGGCTGTCTGGACAGGTGCATTTGCTGACTACACTATTAGTCTGGATGCAGGTTTTTATACGCTGGTTGACACCAGAGGCGGAACAAATGACGGAACCGATACAGTTATAAACGTCCAAAATTTCCAGTTCTTAGACGGTGTTCGCTCAGCATCGGAATTAATAGGTCCTGCAACATCTCATATCGATGGGACATCCGGTAATGATGTACTTTATTCTGACTCTGTCGCTGAGGGATATAATGATTATATCAATGAGGTTCTTACCAACCATTCCAGACCAATAACGGGCGGTAACGGGACGCAGAATTTGCTTTATAATATCGAGACAGGTAATTTCTATCAGTTCGTCAATGACTACCAAAGCATTGGGAATGTCCAGAATGCAATCAACAATGCAAAAATCGACGGTGTGGCCGGTCATCTTGTAACTTTCGATGATGCCGCAGAAATCAGCTTTGTACTAAACAATCTTGGTGCTGTATACGGCACTAATCCCCCGGCATTCCCTGGCTCAGCACTGGTCGGGGACGTAAACACTGGTGACTCCCAACAAACAGTACTTACAAATGGCGGACAATTACAAGCAAATGGAGGCCAGTATATTCCATATATAGTCGAATGGGAGGGAGATGATATTCTCGGCGTAAATAATAATGGCGGTGCTGGTAAAACAGCTATCTTGAATGGCGGTGCTGGCCAAGATGACCTTTACGGTGGGTCAGGTAAAGACATTTTCATGTTCGAATACGGAAGCGCATTTAATAATACAGATCGCATTTTTAATTTCGATAAGGATCACGGAGACAGTCTTGATATTTCAAATATTTTAAGCGATAGAGGCATAAATGTTAATGCGGGCAATATTGGACAGTATGTTCAAGTCGACCAATATAATGGTTTACGTGTTGATGTTACAGGTAACGGGCAATTCTGGAACGCAGGAAATCCAATCGCATCTTTCCAAGGATCAGTTGATCTTGAAAATGCTTCTACAATGTTGGCAAAGGGTACATTGATCGTATAACTTACAGCCTTAAAATAATTACCTAAAGTTAACTTTTTTCCTCTATAGTATACTTTGAGGTATTAGGTAAAAATTATGGCTATTTATACGGTTACATTTGACCTTATTGGGTCATATTCCGGTGATGTCCCTAAATTGTCGGCAATGTATGGCGGCACTAAAATCGGTATGGCCTATGCTTACAATTCCTCTTCAAGCCTTTCTTTTACTATTGATACCTCTGGACCGTTCAATCATACCCACCTCCGATTTTATTTTGTGAAATCATCGGGCACTTCCGGCGACGAGATATCTATTTCTAATGTCCAGATTAATGCCGGCTCTGTAAACATGAATGAATTTAGTGAAGATCAAGGCGGAGAAATATCTGCCAGCATCCTGAATTTAGGCAAAGGGGAATATTCAGACTTTGATGCCGGGGATATATTGACTGATACCTCCCTGTCCTCTTCCAGACCAAATGTCACAATGTCGGGGTCTAATCTTGATAATAAAATATATGGTTCTGACAGTGATAACGTTATTGATGGACGCGGTGGCGATGACAAGATCAAAGGCAGCGCAGGAGATGATATTATTTATGGCAGTTCAGGCAGTGATAAATTAAGTGGTGGTGATGGCCATGACCAGATATATGCAGGAGATCAAACAAAAATAGAAATTAATTCAGGTAACTTACTAACCTATGCTGGCTCACAAGATAGCTCTGCGCCTGTAAACTATTTAGATGACAATGTCGGAATTGAGCTAACTGGGAACTCCTGGAAAAAGATGATTGTAGATTACAATGTTACTTCAAATACAATTCTCGAATTTGACTTCAAAAGCACATTACAAGCAGAAATAAGTGCTATAGGCTTTGATACCGATAATAACATAAGTAATAATCTTAGCTTCCAGGTTTATGGAGATCAGAGCTGGGGCAGGATGAATTACTATAATTATGATGGATCCGGTGATTGGATTCATTACGAGATTAATGTCGGGAATTTCTTCACAGGGGCATATCAGTATCTCACATTGATTAATGATGATGACGGTGGCGGCACGGATGGGAATGCTTGGTTCCGAAACATAGTCATACACGAAGGTAATGAGGGCACAAATTTCCTCTCAGGCGACGCTGGGTTTGACGATCTCTATGGAGACTCAGGTACTGATAGCTTTATTTTTAAATCCGATTCAGCATACGCGGAAACAGACCGCATCCATAATTTCAACATACAAGACGGGGATAAGCTGGATATCGGTAACCTGCTCACGAATTGGGATGGTAGTGGTGATATTAATGACTATGTGCTTTTTACCGATAGTGGCGACCATTCTATTATGTCAGTTGATGCCGATGGGTTAGCTAATGGTGCTAATTTTAAGGCTGCGGCAGCCATTCTTGGCGGCGAAGGTTTAAATGCTGATGATCTCTATCTCAATGGCAATCTTGTTCTATTTGGTTCTTAAACCATAAAGCAGCACTAAAAATATTGATTTTTTTGAAATTGATGCGTTATAACTACGCACATGACTTGGACAGTAGCAGCCCTTTATAATTTTGTAAGCCTTGATGATTTGCCAAAATTGCAAAAAACCATCAGGGAAGCATCAGAGCGCCTTGATATATGTGGCACACTTCTTCTTGCCCCGGAAGGTATCAATGGTACCATAGCGGGCGTTGGCGCAGCGCTTGATGAAATTGTTGACCTCCTTGATAATGTTGCCAATGTAAAATCAGGCGAATTGAAATATTCTACTGCACAGGAACGCCCTTTTCGTCGCATGAAAGTACGCCTGAAAAAAGAAATTATTACTATGCGCCAGCCTGAGGCTGACCCGACAAAACAAGTGGGTACATATGTAGAACCTAAAGATTGGAACGCCATCTTAAACGATCCCGATGTTGTTGTATTAGATACACGCAACACTTATGAAACGGCAGTTGGCATGTTTAAAGGTGCCGTCGACCCTGAAACCCGTGTTTTTACTGAATTTTCTGATTTTGTCAGCTCTAATTTGGACCCTAAGAAAAATAAAAAAGTTGCCATGTATTGTACAGGCGGCATCAGATGCGAAAAAGCCTCCAGCTACATGCTGGCAAAGGGTTTTGACGAAGTTTATCATCTCAAGGGCGGTATCTTGCAATATCTGGAAGACGTTAAGCCTGAAGAATCCTTGTGGGATGGAGCGTGCTTTGTTTTTGACCGCAGGGTTGCGATTAACCACGGGCTGGAAGAAAGCCCTCACTTGCTTTGCTATGGGTGTCGCTTCCCTCTACAGCCTGAAGATACACAACATCCATCTTACGAAAAAGGTGTTTCATGCCATCACTGTATTGATGATTTGACTCCTGAGAAAGCTCGGGCTTTTCGTATGAGGCAAGCACAAATTGACCACCAATCCGAAGACAAAAGAAAAACATCCTAAGTAGGCTCATGAGCCAAAACGCCATACTTTATTCATTTCGTCGTTGCCCTTATGCCATGCGTGCAAGGTTAGGACTTAAAATTTCAGGTCTTAAATATGAGCACCGGGAAATTGTATTACGTAACAAGCCTAAATCCATGCTGGAATATTCTCCAAAAGGTACAGTTCCGGTATTTATCACTGACTCTGGCAATATAATAGACGAGAGTCTTGATATCATGTTCTACGCCTTGGGAGAAAATGATCCGGAACATTGGCTGGCCCCACCTATTGATGCCATGAAATCCCTGATTTCCCAAAATGACGGCGATTTTAAAAAGAACCTGGATCGTTATAAATATCCTACACGTTATCCAAAGGAGGACTGCTCTGGTGCCAAAGAAAACGGTTTGCGTTTCATATCTCTCCTAAATGAAAAATTAAGTATAAATAAATACCTTTTCGGAGAAAAAAGGAGTTTGGCCGACATGGCCATTTTCCCTTTTATCCGGCAATTTTCTAAAGTAGAGGCGGATGATTTCCAGAAACTGCCTTATCCACACTTACAAAATTGGTTAAACGGGCATTTAAATTCGGAAATTTTTAAAGAGATAATGAAAAAGCATACATTGTGGGAAGACTAATTTATCTTGCCAATTCATTATACATTGAGAAAACCAGTTCCTGATCGTACATCTCTGTAAAGTCATTGTATGGCATATTTTCAGCCTCGGCATAATCTACGTTATCTGCGAAAGAATCTTCTTCTGACTGTTGGCTGACAGCGACTGTCAAAGCTTCGTTTCCTGCACGATCAATATTTATAAAGGTAATTGTTAACAGTATAAGCACTGAGGCAGCTACTGCAATTTGCAAAGGAAATGAATAGCGATCCTTTCCAAAATCAATAAAACGGATATTTGTTTCCTCCTGATCCATAGAGGACGTCATTTCTTTTATACGTATGGATAGTTTTTCTGCAGATGGTGGTTTCTGCCTTTTATCCAGCTTCTCGGCTGTATCTTTGTCAAAAATATTACTGGAAGGTGGCATAATCAATCTCCTGTAAGGACTCTCTTGCAAAATAATCTTTTAATCCCGCCTTCCCGCGCGAAAGCAAAGATTCCAGGGCTTTTAGCCCTACCCCCATGATTTCAGCAGCTTCTTTCTGGGGTATGTTTTGGTAATAACATAAGTTTAATGCCGCTTGCTGGCGCTCTGGCAATGAGTTTATGGCTTCTTCCAACTTTGCCTGCGATTGCTTGGCCATAAACCGTTTGTCCTGTCTTGCATCATCTTCCTCTGGTACATCCATTATTAAAGGCAAATCACGCTTCGTTTTACGTTTCATATCAATAGAAGCGTTGAAGACAACACGATAAAACCACGTCGTAAATTTTGCGCCTCTTTCTGGCTTATAAAGACTAGGCTTACGCCAGATTTTCACAAAACTGTCCTGAACTACATCTTCCGCATCTCTTTCATTACCAAGGGTTCTGTAAGCCAGATTGAAAAACTTCTGCGTATGTCTGGTTACGAGTTCAGAAAAAGCCTGATGGTCTCCCGTTTTCACGAGCTCCATCAGGTTTTCATCTGTCATATTTTCGTTAGCTGTTTCAGCCATAAAGAAAACTTACTCTTCTACACCCTCGTCTGGAACAGCGTTTTTACGATCTTTCATCTTTGCACGCATTTCTTTTACTTTTTCACGCATTTTCTCATGCGCTTGTTCGGCTTCGTCTTTTGTTATTTCACCATCGTTATTAAGATCCATATCATTAAAACGTTCTTCTGTATGATCCATGAATTCTTCTTTTTCAACAATACCATTGCCGTCAGTATCCATTTTAATAAAGATACGGTCTTTTCCATGTTGTCCGTCTTTTTCGTGATGTTCTGCTAACGCAGGGGCTGTTGATACTGCCAGCGCTATAGCACTTAATAAAAATATCTTTTTCATTTTTTTGCTCCTATGAGAAAAGTTCGTTGTGATTTTCATACGGCCTTTATTAATATATCCTTCTCGACAGTAAAAAAAAAGGGCACCTGTTAAGGTGCCCTTTTTTATAAGATTACTCTTAATCCATATCTGTTTCTACTAACGCTACTTCGGCGTCTTCAACAATGTAGCCATATGGCTCTGCGCTTGCTTCATCGCGTGTAATTTTACCATTGCTATTAAGATCCATTTCTGCAAATGAATAACCTCTAACAGCAGGCATTGTCGCTGTTGCGTAGTCAAATTCAATTGGGTTTACAATAAAGTTATTGTCAAGATCCATCATTTCAAATGCTTGAAGTGTTGATGTGCTTGGAGCCACTCTAAGCTCAGCTTCGTTTTCATAGTGCATTTCACCTGCAATAGCTGGTGTTGCAATAACGGCAAGTGCTGCTGCTGATAATAGTAGGCGTTTCATAATAAATCTCCTTAGATTTCAAAGTTTTTAAGTTCCAATTATGCAATACAAACAAATTTGGTAAGCCATAAGTTCCTTTTGTTACAAACAGTTACAAAAGCAAAAAACCCTGCTCGAAAGCAGGGCTTTTCAACTACATCTAATCTAAAATGATATTTTAGTAAGTTGTTGTTGTGCGTGTTGTAGAAGTATTTGTTTTAACATGTACAGCACCATCATGATGAACATTCATGTTAGGGTCTACATATACTTGGCGCTCAACAACCACTGGATCTTTTACAACTGTTTTTACAACTGTTTTTTGAGCAGAAGCAGCTTGTGGGCTTACTTTCTTCGCTTCGGAACGTGTAATTTTCCCGTTACCGTTTACATCAAGTCCTGAGAATGAGTAACCGCGAACTGCTGGGTAGTGATCATAGGCCCAGTCATATTCAATTGTGTCCACAACCCAATTATTGTCCAAATCCATTCTGTCAAAAGCTTGAAGAGGGGATATTTCTGGAGTTGTATAAACAACTCTCTCTGTTACTGTTTCGGCACTGGCTACCCCAGTTGTACCTATAATAATGGCAGATGCCAATAGAGCTAGACGTTTCATGGTTTATTTTCCTTTCCCAATTAAATTGTCTTAAATCGTGTAATCAACGCATCAGGAAAGATTTAGTGCCAAAAAAAATTAAAAAAAGTGCATTTAGAATGATTTAGACTATGAATGCGCCGTTGTTATAGAGATTCTGTGCTGTCTCTCCGGTTACCTCACCATAAACAATTCCAGCATATTGAAAGTCCGCACCAACTCCATCACTATTTATGAAGATATTAGCGCGAGAGTCGCCAACCGAGTCAAACTGAACGAAATTATTTATATCAGACGTCCCCGCATTAAAACCACTTAGCAAGTCCGAGATATCAATGCGGTCATTTTCAGACATCTTAAAGTCTTTAATTCTGTCGATACTAGTCAAATCAAGATGGAAAATATCAGCGCCTGCCCCACCAATGAGGAAATCTATACCATTCCCACCGATTAACTCGTCATTCCCCTCATGACCATATAGCGCGTCAACACCATCCCTTCCGTATAATGTATCATTGCCTGCACCAGCATATAATTTATCGCCGTCTGCACCACCGTCTAAATAATCGTCTCCTTGACCGCCAAGCAGTTTGTCCTTGCCAACCCCTCCGAATAACGAGTCATTTCCACCATCGCCTCTTAGCTCATCATTTCCTGCATCGCCATTCAAAGTATCATTATGGTCACCACCATACATAAGGTCGTGCCAGTCACCACCATTAAGCTGGTCCGATCCTGATCCGCCTGCAAGAATATCCCTACCGCCATCACCGTGAATAACGTCATCGCCTGCATCGCCATAAAGACGATCGTTGCCATCACCACCATTCAAAGTGTCATTACCATTTTCACCGCGCAGCAGATCATTTCCTGCCTCGCCACTCAGAACATCATTACCATCACCGCCATAAAGCCAATCGTCCCCTGCGCCGCCATAAATGCTGTCATCACCACCATATGCCCTTACAACATCAACACCGTCCCCTGCGTAAAAACGTTCAGCTTCAATGGAACCATACAGGTGATTGTTATTTTCATCGCCATAAATAACAAGACCATTCGAGTTAACAAAGTCATTCAGTTGTGCCCATGTGTATGTGACATCGCTGAATATGAAATTTTCAAAATCATATACACGGTCATCTCCATATGCACCTTTGGAGTCAGTAAGGCGTGCACTTGTAGCATCTAGAATTTCGATAATGAAATCTGTAATAACTGCATTATAGGCGAGGCTATCGTCCCCTGCCCCGCCATAGAGATAGTCACTACCGGCGGAGGCATTAATTAAATCATTTCCACGGCCGGCGTTTACAATATTATCAAGGGAATTAGTCGTAATTGTATCATTACCATCACCGGTAGAGGCATTTTCAATATTGCTTGCGGCTGACAGGTTAAGGGATTTTCCTGCAACTGAACTGCTTGTTCCCCCCTTCATATTCAAAGAAATATCTCCACGCACAGCCGCCAGATTCATATCATCTATGCCACCATTAGTGTCGTTAATTGTCTTTCCTTCAACATATGCATCTGTGAAAGCATATACATTATCAGCAGCATCATTTCCAAGGAAAGACAACTCAAGTGACTCCATCGTACCCGTCGCGCCTGAAGCAATGTCCTGAACACGCACAGTCCAGGTTCCCGCACTATCTTCTCCCCAATGGGCCACAGATGAAAACTCAAAATCCACACCATTGAATAATGACCAGTTACTATCATCATGATGTGGAAACTGCGTAAAAGCGCCGTTTTTGACGGTATTCATTAAAACAGACTCAGTACCGTCAGGGCTTATCAGGGTAATAATAAGATCACCTGCACGTGCATGTAGAAGGCTCACATCAAGAGTTACATGCTCAATAGAAATATTTTCTGTTATATTGAATGTAAAGTTGGTGACACCGTTATCAACCAAATTTTGGGAAGGGTTCAATGATTGGGAAACTGTTTCAATATTGGCATATGTTTTCTGCTCCGTCCATGTTTCTGCCATTCGGACAGCATCATGCGCATCAAGTAAGCCAAACCCAACTTCGTGTGAATAAAGCATGCCCCCACCGTTCCAAAATGAAGAGCCGTTATCTTGATAGCCTATATCATTGTCGGCTGCAGTCATTCGTGATGATAAAGCAAGAATTTCCTGAACATCACGGTAACCAAGGTCAGCATTTGCCTCATACATCAGGGCAATAACCCCTGAAACAGTCGGTGCAGAAAATGATGTTCCGCTCACAAGTTGGAAACCACCATCATTATCAGTGCTCATAACCAGATTTCCGGGTGCAGATGTCAAAACAGCAGCTCCTGGTGTAGAGAATTCAGCTAATGTACCGTCCTCTTTGGTCGCGCCTACTGTAATTGTGAAAGGGGAGTTTTGAAAGTTGTGGTAATTAACATTATCATCGCCAAGCCCACTGTTTCCTGCGGAAAATACTATTGAAGTTCCTAGCCCTCCGCGCCCTTGTGAAACAAGGTCAAGCATATCGGAATACACTTCTGAGTAATCATTACCTGAATAGTTAATATCAAATTTATCGCTAAACGGGTCTACTGATCCCCAGCTGTTATTCATTACGTCCGAGTTGGTCGCCAATGCATGCTGGAACCCTTCCCTAACATCCAGAAAAGTGCCATTGGAAAAAGTACGGCGAATTCCCACAATTTCGGAATCGAACGCAACACCCACCATGTTTGCACCATTATCATCGGCTGCGATAATGCCCGCAACCCATGTTCCGTGGTTTTCGCCGGAAGACATATGTCTGGCATCCTGATCATTGCTGCCTGATGTGTCTAAATCAAGATCGGTACGATAATTGGCTGAAAGGTCTGAGTGATTGTAATTGATACCCTCATCAAAAACAGCGACACGGATGCCTGACCCTGTGTAGTCTTCCCAGACTTCGTCTGCGTTAATTCCCCAAGTGCCTGCAAGATTCCATTGAAAATTAGGATCTGACGTATTTAAATACGGATCATTAGGTATTGCATAGTTTTCTTCTTCTAATTCCGATATATAGCTATAAATCTCTGACATTGCTTTATGATTCCCCAAACACTATTTCATCATAAAAGGGTTATATAAGTGTTAAATTGAAAAAGTATTTGAATAAAATTTTATACATTTACCCGCTTTATTTTATTGACATAAACTTGCAGCCTCTTTATATATGCCCCAAATGGAGGATGTTATGATTGCTACTAGATTATTTTCACGTGTAAAAGAAAGCCTTACCGATGCCTGGCGTGTCTCAAATATGTATGATGAGGCTCGCGATTTTGACCGCCGTGCATATTCTGCGATTATCCAATGTGATAGCACTGAAACTGCGTTAAAGCAGTATGACAGGCTGGAGGGCGAGTTACACTCTGCCAAGAAAACCAACCTTATACCCGAACATCACAAAATGCCATTTGCCCAAGAGAGACTTGATGAAAAGCCTTGGGATCAGGTAAAAGCTGCTCTTAAAAAAGAAAATGGTATAAAAATTATGTGCAATGCCATTATAAGGCCGCCCCTTAGGTAATAGGACAAGAAAAAAATTAATTTTATAACACAAGGTATTTCGCATGGGCTTAGTTCAAGGCTACAAATCCCTCAAAAAGTTTTTAAAAGAAAATTTTGAGAGCGCTAACTTAACTATGAGAGAAGATGATTTTGATACTAATCTCTACGGAAGTCTCTCCAGATGTAAAACTGTTGAGGAAGCCGCTAAGGTACTTAGCGAGCACAAATCAGATCTAACAAATTTGAAAAGCCAAGGCGAAATCAGCGCCGATTACTCCCTCCCCGTTACCCTTGAAAATCTACATGACGAGGAATGGGGAATTTTGAAGAAAGACTTTGGACGAAAACATATGTCTCATATAATTTCGTCTGCTATGATTGCTTGTCCTCAATAAAATTTACTACTACTGAGGTAGAAGATCAAAATATAGTCGGTTACCATATTGCCCTGACGGGGGCAGGATATTGGCTTTCTGGATTGTAACAGGGCTATTTAATTCAATAACCATTCTGGCTGTGCCGTTGGCTGCGGTTGAGGCCGTAATACCCTCTACCACCCCGGAACCAGCAAGGCTATTTTGTGCCGCCCAAAAAGTACCGGGCAATTCTACCACTAAAATACCATTTGTATTATCAAGATCAGTCGTAAACTGGCTTTGTTGTGCAAGGTCTAAAACAACACGAGTTGCCGCACCGTTTTTACCAAAACGGACATTTGTTACTTGGTTTGTCGGAGCAATCTGGGCAGCTGGTGCTGTCACCGTTTGAGTATTAGTTTGGGTAGAAATGATTTCTGTTTGCGCAGGCAAGGGAACTGATGAAGATGATAGAGCAATAGCGTAATCCTGGTTTATCCTCTCCAGCTCAAGGCTCAAATCTTTTAGTTGACCATCGGCAGCCATAATTTTTTGCATAACATTACGCAAAGTCCCAACTTCGCTACGAAGGCGCTTTACCTCCTCTTCCAGAAGAACCAAACGTGCGGCATCACCCTTTAAAAGGGTTTCGCGAACAGGCATATTTGGAGTTTGTACAGCGGTAGATGTTACCGTTTCAGTCGGAAGACTTGGTGCAGTACCAGCATTTTCAACTGATACTGTTTTGGTTTCGACTGTTTGTACGGGAACAGGAGTGTTGGTCGTTGTGTTAACAATCGTGTCTTCCACAACCACAGGCGGTAGGGTTGAAGGATCTCGGTGATCCATAATCCAGATTTCCTCAGGCGTCTCTTGCACTTCTTTTAATTCGTCATTGCCCCAGATATAGTTGCAGGCTGATAAGAGACATACAGATGATAAAAGTAAGGCACGGCGCATTTAGTTGATTCCCTATCCGGTTTTAATTTACCAGCCAAGCTTAACTTTTTTTAAATGACATCAAAAGGTTGTATCGAAAGTTATCAACTACCCTTCTTCCAATACCACCTCTTGATAAAGTGCTAAATTTTTATCCATCATATGCTTGAACGTGAAGTTGTTCTCAAAGCGTGTACGACCTGCAAGCCCCATATCATAAACCTGCTGACGCTTCTCAATAGCCGTAGCTATAATTGCAGCAAGCGCATCTTCATCCCTGTGGGGAACCAACCACCCTGTTTCCCCTTCAATCACAGCCTCTGAGACACCGGCGACATCTGTTGCCACGACAGGAAGCTGGGCTCTCATCGCCTCCAGAATAGAACGCGGAAAGCCTTCCCAATTTGTAATTAATGCATATAAATCAGCATTCTCCAAAATTTCTGGTATGTCTTCACGCTCGCCCATAAAAGTGATTTTATCGCTCAAACCCAGCTTATCTGCCAGATTACCCGTTTCTGAGTTATCTCCACCGCCGACAAATGTCAGGTGCCAGTTAGTAGAATCTGCAACTGACAGGGCTTTTAACAAGGTTGCATGATCTTTTTGCGGTCCAAATCTGGCCACCATAATAATTTGCAGAGGCTTATTATCTTCCGTCACACTTCGATGGGGAGCGGGCAGCAAAAGCATTCCATTATGAATGGTCTTAATTTTTTTTGTATTACAAACATTTTTTTTCAACGCGAGTTGCCGATCATATTCACTGACCGTAATGATACGCGAAGTAAAAAATGCCGCCAGTGTTTCAACTACACGATAGACAAAACGCTGTAGTGGCGGAACATTATCAGTAAAGGCCCATCCATGCGCCGTAAAAACCACAGGTATCCCTAGCGATCTTGCCGCCAGCCGTCCCAATAATCCGGCCTTTGATGAATGGCAGGAAACGATATCCGGCTTCTCCTGTTGTAAAGCATTTCTA
>NZVS01000011.1 GCA_002701555.1 Alphaproteobacteria bacterium
ATTTTATCAGGAACATCTGCCAGGTCTTTTTCGTTTTCCTCAGGTATCAGAACAGTTTTTATACCCCCCCTCATTGCACCAAGAAGCTTTTCCTTCACGCCACCAATAGCCGTAACTTTTCCTCGAAGATTGACCTCACCTGTCATTGCCACATCGGCATGAACTGGTATTTCGGAAAGAGCTGAAATTATAGCTGTTACCATAGCTGCTCCGGCAGAAGGACCATCCTTTGGAATGGCCCCTTCCGGCACGTGAACGTGAATTTGCTTTGTTTTCAGATCTTCGTAATCAATACCAAATTGGTTGGATCTGGATTTGATTAACATTTCTGCAACTGTAATGGATTCTTTCATGACCTCTTTCAGGTTACCTGTTGTGGTGACCTTACCATCCTTACCATTCAATGTAACAGCTTCAATAGAAAGCATGTCGCCACCAGTTTCCGTATAAGCAAGTCCGTTCACGATCCCAATCTTGTTTTCTTCCTCAGCTACACCAAAGCGGTACTTGCGAACACCCGCATATTTCTCCACATTGCGGAGTGTGATAGCCACACGTTTTTTCTTTTTATTCATCAAAATTTCTTTGATGGCTTTCCGGCAAAGGTTAGCCATTTCACGCTCAAGGTTACGAACCCCCGCTTCCCTAGTATAATACCGGATAACATGTCGAATTGCGGCATCGTTAATTGAGAACTCGCTCTTCTTCAACCCTGCGCCTTCACGTTGTTTTTCAAGTAAATGGCGTTTTACAATTTCCAGCTTTTCATCTTCTGTATAACCGGAGATGCGAATAATTTCCATTCGGTCTAACAAAGGTTGAGGCATATTTAGGGAGTTTGCTGTGCAAACAAACATTGTGTGTGACAGATCGTAATCCAGCTCAAGATAATGATCTGCAAATGTTGCGTTTTGTTCAGGGTCAAGAACCTCAAGCAATGCCGAGCTGGGATCACCTCTCCAGTCTGAACCCAGCTTATCAACTTCATCCAAAAGAAATAGGGGATTGGAGGCCTTCGCCTTTTTCATACCTTGTAAAACTTTACCTGGCATAGCTCCAATATAAGTTCTTCTGTGGCCACGAATTTCGCTTTCATCGCGTACACCACCAAGTGACATTCTAACAAATTCACGGTTTGTAGCTTTCGCAATAGAGCGACCAAGGGAGGTCTTTCCAACCCCGGGTGGTCCAACAAGGCATAGAATAGGGCCTTTTACTTTTTCGGATCGCTGTTGAACGGCAAGATATTCAAGAATACGTTCTTTAACTTTTTCCAAACCGTAATGGTCCTCATCAAGGACCTTCTTAGCACCCTTAATCTCTTTTTTAATTTTGGTAAATTTCTTCCATGGAAGTGACAATATCCAGTCAAGATAATTGCGCACCACTGTCGCCTCGGCAGACATGGGGCTCATCGACTTTAGTTTCTTAAGCTCTGCCTTTGCTTTCTCTTCAGCGTCCTTGGATAACTTCGTCTTTTCTATCTTCTTCTCTAACTCGGCCATTTCATCGCCGCCGCCATCAATATCACCCAGCTCTTTTTGGATAGCCTTCATCTGCTCATTCAAGTAATACTCACGCTGCGTTTTTTCCATCTGGCGCTTGACGCGGCTACGTATTCTTTTTTCGACTTGTAAAACCCCTATCTCTCCCTCCATAAAGGAATAGATAAGTTCAAGCCGCTCTTCTGTATCGCCAGCCTCAAGAATTTTTTGCTTATCTTCAATTTTCAAAACGAGATGGGATGCTATTGTATCTGCAAGTTTTGTTGGCTCATTAATTTGCTGTAAAGAAACAATAACTTCGGGCGGAATTTTTTTATTTAGCTTCACATATTGTTCGAATTGAGTAACCGCTGCACGTGAAAGGGCCTGCAACTCATCATTCCATGGCGATTTGTCCTCCAGAAACTCGTATTCAGCTTGAAGATAGCCATCTTTCTTTTCAGCCATTTTAGAAACTTTTACACGCTCAAGTCCCTCAACAAGGACTTTTACGGTTCCATCCGGAAGTTTAAGAAGCTGCAAAATGCTTCCCTCAACACCGATATCATACAAATCGTCTTCGGCAGGATCATCTACTGAAGGAGATTTTTGCGTAAGAAGGACTATTTTCTTGTCTTCCTTCATCACAAGCTCAAGCGCTGTTACAGATTTCTCGCGGCCTACGAATAAAGGCACAATCATATGAGGAAAAACAACTATGTCGCGCAATGGCAACACAGGTAAAGTTTTTGATGAGTCTGAAGAAGAAAGGTTCAACATATTATTCCCGGGGGTTCTGGTAACTGCTAATCACAAAATAGGTACAGTATACTATGACCTTGAGGTTGTAACCAAAAGGTTAACATACTTGCTTTTTCTGTTATGTATTAATCAATATAGGAGGCTTGTTAAAAAAGAAAAGGAGCATTTATTCCATGCCCCTTTTATTCTTACTTTTTATCACCAGATTTTTCTGATTTTATCTCGGATCGTGATTCTACCACATGGTCAACGATACCGAATTTCTTCGCCTCGTCAGCAGACATGAAAGTGTCACGCTCAAGCGCTTTTTCAATTTCTGTCAGCTTACGACCTGTATGGTGAACATAGATATCGTTCAATCTCTTACGAAGATTAAGAATCTCACGGGCTTGTATTTCAATATCGGTTGCCTGTCCTTGTGCACCACCTGAAGGTTGGTGCACCATAACACGTGCATTAGGAAGAATATAACGTTTTCCCGGCGCACCGGCAGTCAACAACAAAGATCCCATAGAGGCAGCCTGACCGATACAAACGGTTGTCACGTCACATTTGATATACTGCATTGTATCGTACATCGCCATTCCAGAGGTAACTACACCACCCGGAGAGTTGATGTAAAAGGATATGTCCTTCCCTGGATTTTCTGATTCCAAGAACAGAAGCTGGGCGCATATAAGAGAAGACACACCATCATTCACGGGTCCGGTTAGAAAAATAATGCGTTCCTTTAGAAGGCGTGAATAAATATCAAAAGCGCGCTCACCGCGATTTGTTTGTTCAATAACGGTTGGAACCAGATAATTAGCTTGGGTGTCTATTAAGTCGCTCATGTAAATACTATCCCTGAATTTAGAATCGAATAAGGGTGAATTAAAACCTTGGAATAAAAACTATAGTGCCTGATGAATTAGTTCAAGGGGCGAGGCACTATTTCTTAGTTTTTTTCGCAGAAGATTTCTTAGCTGTATCTTTTTTTGCTGTTTCTTTCTTAGAAGCCGGCTTCTTGTCAGCGGACTTTTTAGAAGAAGATTCAGACTTCTTGGCCGTTTTTTTCTTGGTTTTCGCACCCGGAATTTCTTCATCATCCGCCATTAAGTCTTCTACAGATACTTTCTTTTCTGTAACTGTGGCTTTATCAAGGATTGAATCCACGACTTTATCCTCGAACAAAGGGGCACGAAGTGATTCAAGCACTTGCGGGTTTTTGCTGTAATAATCAAAAACCATTTTTTCCTGACCAGGGTATTTACGTGCTTCGGCAATAACTGCTTGTTGCAATTCCTGCTGGGACACCTCGACTTTTTCCTGCTGGCCTATTTCGGCTAAAACAACGCCAAGCCTTACACGACGCTCAGCAAGTGGAAGAAGTTCTTCCTTGTCAGCATCTTCCATTTTTCCTTCGCCAGGACCATTAGGATCACGTTCAAGCTGTTGTATAATGTGCTTGTGTTCTTGTTCAACCATAGAAGCAGGAAGTTTGAAAGAGTGGTTTTCGTCAAGAATATCAAGAAGATTTTTCTTTAGCTTCATGCGTGTATAGCTTTCCTGATCAGCCTTAATTTGCTCCTCGACAGCTTCACGAAGAGCGTCCATGCTCTCAAGACCAAGTTTCTTTGCAAGATCATCATTCAGCTTAGCAGGTTTGCCTTCCTGAATTTCTTTTACATCAACATGAAAAACAGCATCCTGCCCGGCAAGGTCTTTTTGGTTGTAATTCTCAGGGAATGTTACGTTAACATGTACGTGATCCCCTTTTTTCGTGCCGATAAGTTGATCTTCAAAACCTGGGATGAACTGGCCGCCACCAAGTTCAAGGTCATGATCATGGCCGTGCATACCCGGCACTTCAAAACCATCTGCACGTTTACCGTGGAAATCGATTTTCAAGACATCGCCTTTTTTGGCTTTTCTGTCATCTTTTATAGCGGTAAGGTCACGATTGTTTTCAGCAACGTTTTCCAAGATTTCATCGACGGCCTTCTTTTCCACATCAGCAACCGGCTTCTCGACCTTTATTTTGCTTAAATCCATAACTTTAAAGTCAGGCAAAACCTCAACTTTAATTGTGTATGTCAGATCTTTCCCTTCATCAAAGCTCTTAACTTCAATTTTAGGCTGGATAGCAGGTTTAAGCTTTTTGTCTGTGACAAGCTTGTGGGATGATTCTTGAACAGCTTTTTCCAAGACATCTGCCATAACATGACGAGTGTATTTTTGTTTTAAAACATTCAGGGGTACCTTGCCCGGACGAAACCCAGGTATCTTGACCTTCTGGCCCATTGTTAGCAATTCGGCATCTACAAGTTTCTGAATATCATTGGCCGGAATATTAACTTCAAATTCGTGTTCCAGACCGCTGCTTTTGACTTCTTTTACCTGCATGATGATTTAACCCGCTTACTTTTTGGTGAATTTTAATGTGTCGAAAGAAGCCTGCCACATTAAATCAGGCTTCTTTTTATAAAGAGCAATGGTGCGGGTGAAGGGACTTGAACCCCCACGCCTCGCGGCGCCAGAACCTAAATCTGGTGCGTCTACCAATTCCGCCACACCCGCACGATTTAGCTCGGCGCTTGTTTTAACGTACTTTTCAGCAAACGCCAAGTGAATTCTTCATTTTTTTAAAATTCTTTTTTTAATATCCCTGCAATGAACTTTGGCAAGTGTTCGGGAAGGTCAGATGAAACCATCCCTACCCCTGCTTCAAGGCCACATTTTCCGTGCAGCCATACGGCCGAAGCGGCAAGCAAGTCGGACGGTATTTTGTATCCTAGAAAACCGGAAAGTCCCAGCAAAATACCGGAAAGCACATCACCAGTACCGCCAGTTGCCAGCCAAGGCGATGAAACCCTATTAATAATAGTTTCTTTTTCAGGCGAGGCTATTAAAGTTTCCGAACCTTTCAAAACAATCGTGCACCCTGCCTTTTTCACAGCGGCTTCTATATCTTCCTGACGATTACCCGTTGAGTTAAAAAGTTTGTCGAACTCCCCTTTATGTGGTGTGAGCACACATCCTTCATAAAGGCTTTCAAAGAGGTTTTCAGGTTCATCCTCAAAACTGCTTAAAGCTCCCGCATCAAGAATACACCTTATTTTTCTACCCTTCGCCTTGTTAAGAATGGTTGAAACTTTTTCTCTAGTGTCCTTATCACCTTCTGCCCCCTGACCTATGAGGTAACATGTGATTTTTTCATCATTCAAAAGGCTTCTCAGTTTATCGCTATCGTGAACTATGGCCTCATAGATACTTGTCTTATAAATTGACTGGATATCTTTTGGCGCAGAAATTGAAAGTAAGCCCAGGCCACACCTTAAAGCCGCTTTAGAGGCCAGGATTGTCGCGCCCGTCATAGTTTTACCCGACACAATAACACCGTGCCCGTAATCATACTTATGAGTATGGCTTTCCTTGTCAGAGAAAAAATCCTGCCACAGATTTGGGTTATTTACTTTCATATGAATTTAAATAACTTCGTATAAGTAAATAGCAAGTTATTGCTATACCCCCGCAGGTGAGATAGATTTTGCTTATGCAAAAGAAACAAGACATTGTCTTTGACACCGAGTTCATACAGTACATCCTGAATCTTGAAAATGGAACAAAGCTTCCCGTTACAGAATTGATCAGCATAGGGATGGTTAATGACGATGGTCGCGAATATTACGCAGTAAGCTCCGAATTTAATTTTAAGGCCGCTCAAGAAAACAGGTGGGTCAGAGAAAATGTTCTAGACAAACTCCCACCGCAAGAAACATGGAAACCACTGCGTCAAATCAAGCCTGAAATTTTTGATTATGTCGGTAAAAAACCAACAAAATTTAATTTTTATTGCATAGAAGAAGATATGGTCATGTTGAGGCAAATAATGACGCCCACCTCTGTTACAGGCTTTCCTGAAGAATGGGATATTAATGGCTTGAACATACAACAGGAATTTGAACGCATCGGGAGTCCTGACGGAGTCAAACCTGCACGCCCCGAAGATGTTCACAATGCGCTTGAAGATGCAAAATGGGCTAAGGATTTTTTGGATAAAATCCGTAAGCATGAAAGTTATCTTACCCCGGATCACTAAACTTAGCGGCTATATCTCTTTTACGAGAGGCACTATATATACGTTTTCCTTATTGTGTCCGGCTATACCACCATGCAACAAAGATTTGACCCAAGCTGTCTTGGTAGCATAATTAATTGTATCACCGGACCACATCCAAGCGTGTCCCCGGTTGGTCACATCGTCAAACTTATCCGCTAGTACCCCCATTCCTTTAGCCGCATAAAGAACTTCCAATTCTTCTTGTCTAGCCATCCGCATATCGAAAATATTCCGGGAAGATATCCGCGGGGCCATGTGATTTGCAGCTAGCCAGTCAGAACGAAGAATGCCGGCAAGCACCAACTGTTTACCAGTATTAGGAGAAATCCCAATTACAATTGATTTGTCATCCATCTCTGTACCTGATTGCGCAGACAGAAATCTTTCACCATTAATATAATTGATGTGGCTTCTAAACATAATCTTACCATCCGTTATTTTAGAGGCAGCACCCTATACAGGGGATTGTAATATGTCAAAGCAAATACTGAGGGTTTGAGAAAGAAAATGGGGCGACTGACGGGGCTCGAACCCGCGACCACACGGACCACAACCGTGGGCTCTACCAACTGAGCTACAATCGCCATGAAAGCAAAAACTTTCAAGGACATGTATATGCCGCAAAACCTATGTGCTTGTCCACCGAAAAAATGGATTTTTTTGAGAAAGCTATGTGGACTCATGGGTAAAGCTATGTTAGTTAATCATTGTCATGCAAATTTTGCATGGTTTTTAATCATTTTTTACATAGGTGCGACGCACAAAGGATATAGGGTATGACGACTTCCAAAACCGTAAAAATTAAAAATGCTTCAGACTTTATGAAGCTATGCGATTCTGAAAACATTGAATATGTAGATTTTTGGTTTACTGATCTTAAAGGCAGGCTTCAACACACAGCCCAGCATATCAGCACTATTGATAAGGATTTGATGAAAGACGGGATTTACTTTGATGGATCATCTATCTCAGGATGGAAAGCTATCAATGAATCAGATATGAACCTCATACCCGATCTTAACAAAGTAGTTGTCGACCCATTCGCGGTTCAACCGACAATTAAAGTTTTCTGCGATGTTTTTGAACCCTCCACGGACGAGGCCTATGATCGTGACCCACGATCTATTGCCAAGAAGGCTGAGGCCTACGTTCAAAAAAGCGGTGTAGCTGAAACCGCATCTTTTGGCCCCGAAGCCGAGTTCTTTATTTTTGAAGATGTTCGCGTATCAACGCATCCACATAAAATGGGATATCAACTTGATGGTGAAGAGGGTATCTATAATTCTGATAAAGAGCTACCTAGCGGAAACATGGGGCATCGCCCTGGCCATAAAGGCGGCTACTTCCCTGATGCCCCGATTGATGCCTTGTCAGATATACGTGCCGAAATGCTATCGGTTCTGGCCGATACAGGTGTCGAAGTTGAAAAGCATCACCACGAAGTTGCTCCCAGCCAGTGCGAGCTCGGGATCAAGCACGGAGGTCTTGTTGAATGTGCGGACAATATTCAGTTATATAAATATGTTGTGAAAAATGTTGCTCATTCTTATGGGCGTACCGCAACATTCATGCCTAAACCTGTTTATGGTGACAACGGATCAGGCATGCATGTTCACCAATCATTGTGGAAAGGTGGAAAACCCCTATTTGCCGGTGATAAATATGCGGGACTTTCAGATATGTGCCTCTATTATATTGGCGGAATAATCAAACATGCCCGTGCTTTGAACGCATTTACCAATCCGACAACTAACAGCTACAAACGTCTTGTTCCTGGTTATGAGGCCCCTGTCCTACTTGCATATTCTGCAAGAAACAGATCAGCTTCCTGCCGTATCCCAATGGCAAAAGGTGAAAAGGCAAAGCGTGTGGAAGTTCGCTTCCCTGATCCAAGTGCAAATCCATATCTTGCTTTTTCAGCATTACTTATGGCCGGACTTGATGGGATCGAGAATAAAATTCACCCGGGTGAAGCCATGGATTCAAATCTTTATGAACTTTCAAAGGAAGACCTACTTAAAGTTCCTCATGTTTGCCGCTCACTTAGAGAAGCACTTGAAAGCTTGCAAAGCGACCATGATTTCCTGATTAAAGGGGATGTATTTACGAAAGATATGATCGAAAATTATATCGACCTAAAAATGGAAGAGGTTGAGCGCTATGAAACAACAACACACCCTGTAGAGTTTGATATGTACTATGCCTGCTAGGGTTTAAAACGAACACTATAAAAAGCCCGCTGGATGCGGGCTTTTTTTTACATCACTGTAAAACTGTCTGCCACGAGTGAAAAGGCTGAAATGTTTTTTGACCATTCAAGGAAATCGGTATCTCTCGCAGGTGTTAGAAGGGTAACTATCAAGTATGAATTAGGACTTTCCGTATAAGTTACCCAGTATTCATAATCTATGTATCTTCCCTCCACTATGTCCACAGCGTACGCTGTCATTGGAGAGTAGTCGTAAGATGGAGAACGCTCTTTTCTATCAAGCTCCAGAATTATTTCCCCAAGGACCATATTTTTATCGGAAAGGGAATCTTTAATACTATCCAGTTCGTTACTAATATCTGGATGTGCTTTTTTACTATAGTAATATGCACTTATGGCACCATCCTGAAGTTTTGCTTCTTTATCCCTTTTTTCTTTAACTGGATTATCTGAAACCTTTAATAACGCGATGCTCATTTCCTCAAGGCTTCTGTCGCCTGATGGCATAGCCATCCAATCAGAGGGGTAATAAAAAGCAGCGACATCCAATAAGGGAAGCTTTTGTAGCTCTATCGGAGGTGCCGGGTCTCTGTTTTCCAGTCCAAACGTCAATATAGACCATTTTTGCATACCCATGGCATCGCCAGGCATTCCCGGAGGAATCATATATTCCGCCAAAACCATACGATTGCCGTTCCTTTGAGCAACAGCCCTGACCAGATAGGAAACATTTTCTCTAAAAACGACATATTCCGCCAGGACCTTGTTTTCGTTACTCGCATCCATTCCTTCAATAGAATAGCCGTTCGTTTTGATGAAGTTCAAAAACCAGTTTTTTGTGCTTATGAGATATTCCATCTTCATCGCACGAATGGTGAACAAAGCACGTTTGTCAATTTCAGGGGGTGACACAAAGCGAACGACCTCACCAAGTAACTTGCTGCTCAGATCTTCAGACTGTGGACTTCGCCCACTAACTTCCGTCCAATCCTGAGGTAATCTAACATGATATGCCAGATATTCGTCACCGGATGGTGTTTGTTTTACTTCGCGCGTTTTTGAATAAAATTCTTCCTTAGTCAGCTTTGTATCATAGGACAAAGGCGGAATACTTTCATCAATTATTTTATCCTGGGCATGGGATGCGTTTGATGCGAAAGCAATTATCAGTGTAAAAACAATTAGATGTTTAATTTTATTCATCATTCCTCATAAATAGGTCTGGGGCGTTTATCTTTATTTATAGCGACAAAGGTGAAAATTCCGTCGGCAACTTCTATATTTTCTCCACCCCTATCAACCTCGACAATAACATGGATTGATACAGAGGTGTGTCCCACAGAAGAAACTTCTGTATAAATTTTAAGATGGTCCCCCGCATAAAGAGGTTTTTTAAAAGTCATTTTGTCAACAGCAACAGTGACAGCACGCCCATCAGCCACATCGTAGGCGCGTTGACCGCCCGCTATATCCATATGAGAAAGAAGCCAGCCACCGAAAATGTCGCCTATCGGGTTTTTGGCCTCGTCAGGTGCCACAACCTGCCTTGTCAGTTGTTTTGCACAGTTGATGTCCGTGCCGATCGGATTATTCATTTACATTATCCCTGAAATGCCTCTATTACTATCAATGCAGTTATTATCATTTAATTATATATAAAAAA
>NZVS01000012.1 GCA_002701555.1 Alphaproteobacteria bacterium
CCCGTTCGTCTAGAGGCCTAGGACACCGCCCTTTCACGGCGGCAACACGGGTTCGACTCCCGTACGGGACGCCAATTACCATATTCACCACCATTCATTATTGATCACCTACGCTCGCTGTAAGCAAAGGTCACAAACGATTTCACTAAGATTTCGTGTGCGTCATCATTCATTATCATTCACCTACAGCCGCGAAATTTGAGGGTACATTTTGGGTATATGCCCCCAGCGCGAAAATACTTATACCCCCACCCTAAATTTCAAATCTTTACCTCAAATATCAAAAATGTGCGCTATCAGAAACAAGATTTACATTACGTAAGTGTTCATGGTTGCCCACACGAATACGCCAAAAATAAGCGTGTACGCGAGATTCAGAGCGCGATATGTTTTAACCAGAATAAATTACAGAACTTTGGACTTGAGATGAAGCTTACAAACACGGCGTGCAAAAATGCCAAACCAAAAGAGAAGCCATATAAAATGACTGACGGAGCAGGCATGTTCCTGCAAGTCATGCCCAATGGATCAAAATATTGGCGTTTGCGATACAGATTTGCCGGAAAAGGCAAACAACTGGCGCTAGGTGTTTATCCTGAGGTGAGTTTGCAAATGGCCAGAGAAAAACGGCTCGAGGCTCGCAGATTACTTCACGAGGATATTGACCCCAATCAGGAAAAGAAAAAGAAGAAATACCAAATCATGCTTGATGGGGCGAACACCTTCAAAGTTATCGCTGATGAATGGGTAAAACATAATTCAGCCACATGGAGTAAGAACCATGCAAACACAGTTAGGCGTCGGCTTGAAATGGATATCTATCCAAAGATTGGAAATATGCCAGTTAAAGATATCAATGCACCTATGCTTCTCTCAGTATTACGGGCTATTGAAAAAAGGGGCGCCCATGAGATAGCCCGGAGGGCCTTGCAATATTGCGGGCAGATTTTCAGATACGCTATCGTAACCGGACGGGCAGACCGTGATATATCACTTGACCTTAAAGGAGCCCTTAAACCTTTTCAGCGTGGTCACTACGCCGCTATGGATATTCAGGAACTACCTGAGTTTATAGAAACTTTAAAGTGCAACGAAGCCCGGTTGTTTCCGCAAACTATGATAGCCGTAGAGTTGCTCATGCTGACATTTGTTAGGACAAGTGAGCTTATCAAGGCAACATGGGATGAATTTGATTTTGAGGAGAAAATGTGGGTTATTCCTGCCCATCGTATGAAGATGAAGCGCCCTCATATGGTTCCTTTATCAGATCAATCAATAAAACTTTTAAAAGATTTAAAAACGTTAAATCCACCTAACAGGGTTCATATATTTCCTAGCCGTAACAATCCTAGGAAGCATATGAGCAATAACACTATACTATTTGCACTTGGCAGGATGGGATATCGTGGCACCCATACTGGCCACGGTTTCAGGGCTTTGGCTATGAGTGCTATTAAAGAAAAATTGAAATACCGCCATGAGGTTGTTGACCGCCAACTTGCCCATGCCCCTAGAAGCCAGATCGATAAAGCCTATGATAGAGCAAAATATTTGGACGAACGGGTGGTAATGATGCAGGATTGGGCAGATTATTTGGATGGGATTTCAAAATAACTGAAAGAAATGAAATGAATGATATATCAATACAATTACCTGATGCTGTAAAAGAAGCAGAAAACTATTTAAAACAATCAAAAGACGATCGTTTAAAGACTCTAAATAAGTTAATTCAGCCAAGAAGCTATAATCAAAACGGAAATTATTATGAACCTATCCACTATGAAAAAATGTGGAGCACTTTAGCAAAGCATGAAGAAAAACGTGGAAGTGATATTAATGGTTATAAATGGATTCTAAACTATGTAGATGATGCTATTGAATGCCAAAAATTACCCGAATACTATTATATTGAGAATAAAAGCCGGATTAAATTGATCTCAGAAATACTATCTAAAAAAAATGATATAGCTCAGACTTTTTTAAAAAATAAAAATACTTTAAATCCTCGCTTAAGGCAGGCTTTGGATCGAAAAGAATTATTACACACAAAAGACCTTCAAAATTGTTTAGGATATAAAAACCCTGAGTTCGATATTATAGAAGCATTAGAGTTTTATACTAATAGTTTAATAAATGACATTGCTAGTGTAGACGATTTGCAAAGCGATGATGGGCATATTGAACAAAATATGTTTGCGATTGCTCTAATAAAAAGAAACCAATTTCTGTATAAAAAAGATTTATTGCAAATAGTTGCGATAACTATGTGGGGCTTATTTGGAGTTTATAAAGTTGTGGGAACATTATCAAACGCGAAAAAGAATGCCACAAAGATCAAATAAATCTAAAAGTTGTCAATTTTTATGATTTTAACAAAAATAAGAAAAGTTATTTAAAAAGCGAAATTTGAGATTCTCCTTTCACGAGCAATAAAGCTCAAAATTAACAAAGGAGAAAATCAAAATGAAAAACAAATTATCACTCACACTTGATGAGGCGTGTACCGCTATATCATGTGGAAAGACGAAAATTTACGAATTTTTGGATACAGGCAAGCTACCTGCCAAGAAACTTGGCCGTCGTACAATCATTCTAAAATCTGACCTAGAAAAATTTCTATCTACATTAGACGCTTACAAAGCTGAGTTGGGAGGTCACAATGAATAAAAAAGAAAATTCGATGACCATATTGACCTGCTATGGCAAAGGCAAAAGAGCGGCCAAAAAATTCGTAAAACACGATGATGGTTCAATCGAAAAGATTGGATATAACGCCGGTATGTTTTTTGAACATGAAGAACGACCTGTAAACAGTATTTATGATGTTGCCAATGTTATTAATGACATTGGCGATAATCAGCGCAAATCTATAATCAGAGCACAAATCAAAGACGATATGCCAAAACTCGTACGGCGGAAAATTCATGCGCCGGAAGCGGCTTTTGATCCTGTTGCACGCCCGTATGTTATGTTCGATTTTGATAATCTAAAATGCCCTGAACATTTTGATGCATCACAAAATCCTCAACAGATCGTAAAGTGGGTAATTGAAACACTGCCTAATTCATTTCAGAACGTAACTTGTTTTTATAAGTTCAGTTCTAGCCAAAATATTCCTGATGAGAAAGGTAAGATACCGAGGGGAGCCATATCCCTTCATTTATGGTTTTGGTGTGATCGCAGTGTTTTAGGTGAGGAGTGGAAAAATTATTTCAAAACGGTTCCTGCGCCCATTGACCAGGCACTTTTTTCACCCGTTCAATTGCACTTTACGGCTAACCCGGTTTTTGAAAACATGGATGATCCGTTACAGCAAAGAAGCGGTATGATTGTTGGTGATAGTGAATTTATTGTAGTACCGAAAATACCGGAGGTTAAAATCCACGCCGCACCAGGACGTACAGAGGATGAACCGGAAGTCTCTATGGACGCTCGTCAAAAAGCACTTGATATTTTATCACCCTATTATCAGAAAGGTTCACGCAATGAGTTCTGCGGGGCTATTGCTGCAACTTTATACCGGAAGGGATGGAAAGCCGAAAATGCTGCTCATTTGGTTCTGGAGCTTGCAGAAGCCTCTGACGATGAAGAAGCGCAATCAAGATACGATAACGCTATTCATATTTGTAATGCTGTTGATATGGGGCGGCGTGCCAAGGGTATACCAACTTTGAAGAATAAGTTTGAAATAAATGAACTTTCGGAAGTATTAGACCTGCTTGGAATAGGCAAGCCCGATATTGATAAACTCATATCCGGACTAAACAATCAAAGCAGTCTCTCTGATATTGAGAAAGTCGTTAAAGCTCTGTGCCCTATGTCTATAGCAGAACAAGAGTTCTACTTAGATAAAATTAAAAATCGTACCAAAAATAATATAACTGCCTTGCGGAAAATGTTGAAAGAGGTCGCATATGATGAACCCCATTGCGGAGCACAAGATTATGCAGATATTTTGACTGAAAAGTTGTTGAGTTACGAATACAAAGAAGGGCAAAATCTTCTTAATTCGCCGGACAGGTCATATTGGTTTTACAATGACCACTTTTGGGAGAGAATACCGATTCAGCATATCAAAAATCTTTTGTTGCCACATGCACGGGATTTGATTGCGGAAATTGAAGTCGGAACTATTTCTTCTTTCAACAATGAAGTTCTCAATATTTTGGAAGGGCGTGTTTACCGCAACGATGATCCTTTGCGTAAATTTAGCGCAGACCCAAAACCGATAATTAATTGCCGAAACGGTGAATTATGGTTTGACAAGAATGGTAAAGCTACACTTAAGCCGCACAGAGCGGATAGTTATCTTCGCTGCTGTCTGGATGTCAATTATGATCCGGACGCTACATCGCCGATGTTTGATAAAGCGGCATTGGAAATCTTTGGTAAAAGCAATGATCCGCAAGGTATGTTTCGTCATTTCATGGAATTGGCAGGCTATATTTGCCAATATGAACGCGAGCATGCAATCATCGTACTTCTGCATGGTGGTGGCAGTAACGGTAAAACAAGTCTAGTTAAAGTTATACGGAAAATGTTAGGTAAAAACAGTGTTATGTCTGATCGGATCAGTAGTATTGAAGACAGTGTTTTTAAAATCGGCGATCTGGACGGAAAACTCATGTTGCTTGATGATGATGTCGATGGTGGAACGTGTTTGCCGGATGGTTTTTTAAAGAAGATCAGTGAGGAAAAAGCCATGACAGGGCAACATAAGCGACAACACCCTTTCGAGTTTGTTTGCAGAACTGTTCCAGTCATGTTGGCGAATGATTATCCTGTGACAAGTGACTTAACAATGGGACTTCGACGCAGACTGATGGTCATACCATTTAAGCAAACTTTTACTGGAAAAAACATGAAGACTGGCTTGTTTGATGAAATATGGGATAAAGAAGCATCAGGCATTCTCAACCATGCAGTGACCGGATTTCAAAGATTGAAGCAACGGGGGCATTTTGAACAACCAGACGACTGTTTAAATGCCAAGGCGGAATGGATTGCACGCGCTAATATTCTCACTACCTTTATTCAGGAAGAATGTGAATTAAATGAAAGCTATCGTATGCATCTTGGCAACTTCTACGAAGCGTTTCGTGATTATTGTCGTGAAGTGGGTGTAAGGAATCAGCAGACCCGGAGAGGGGTCGAAAACAGGCTTGAGGCTCTAGGCTACAGAATTGGACCATTGGACGGCAAAAAGGCTGTATGGGGGTTAAGAGTAACTCCACCCGACTTTGAAAGTAGAAAAGCAATAACCGTACCTAATTTATAAGTGATATAAGGGGGCTTTTTTTAAACAAGACAATTTTAGAGAAGAAAAATTTTTTAAAAAATTATATATGAAATTGAATTGTTGATGAAAGCCCCCCTTATCTATTTTACGTAGTTTTTTTGGAAAAATTTATCTGGGTCTTACGCACCTAAGTATCGCTAATGAATGCTCCTCAGACCGTCCCTACCCCTTTAAAAATAGTATGAAATAATATGATTACAAAATGTATCTAATTACAAATTTTCAAAGATTGGGGAATCCAATTATTTATCTCCAGCGATAACCGCTTATAAAATTTTCACAAGAATTATGATACAAGTCCATATTACAAACCCACCGACAGGCCCAGTGAATATAAATGGCAAAGCGATAATGGTTATGGCGAGAGCGATCCCTAATATAATCAACGGCAATTTTATAAGCAAAAAGCTGAGAAAATTTTTACACGATCCCAAAAAGAACATAACTTTATTTTTGAATTGCTTTGCCTTGGGATCTTCTAACTTTTCGAGCTCCTCTGTCCTAGCAAAATGATAAGTTATAAAGGCAAACCCAACAACAATAATAATCCATTTAGCTATGTGCGCTTCCATCTTATTCCCCTTTTTTCTTTAATGGAAACGGCCACCAGATTTCTCTGGTAGCCGGGGAGTTGATAACCGTCTATCGAGCGGCACAGCGTATTCACGCAAGCGCTATTATATTCCGCTGCCTCCCCGACCATAGTCGAGAAGGCATCGCGTTTAACGGCCCGATGCTAATGGCCGCGATAGAGGAGTTATCAAGCCCCGGATCAGCAAAATTACCGATCTGGTTCTAATTTATACTGTTTAAGAGAAAATTGGAACGCGTAAAAAAGAAATTCAGGGGTGTATTCGGGGGCGCGTGGAAAGTCCATATTGATAATAAGGAATCCGGATCATGCATTTATTGCTACAACAGTGATTCCATGCATGATTAAAATTTTTTAGGCAACATTTGTTCCTTTTTTGTTCTATTTGTGTTAAATTGAGTATATGTCCAAACGGGCTCTTCTAGATATAGAATTATTCTGTTAAACTTGAATTTGGAGTAAATGTTTATGAGGTTTATTGATCTATTTGCAGGAATTGGCGGAACTCGGTTAGGTTTCGAAGCTGCTTGTTCGAAAGCTGGCATAAAAGCCGACTGTGTATTCTCTTCTGAAATCAAGCAATATGCAATTGATGCTTATCAAAATAATTTTGGCACAGAAAATATTGCAGGGGACATTACAAAAGTTGAACCTAATAAAATCCCTGACTTCGACTTTCTATTAGCAGGTTTTCCCTGCCAGCCATTTAGTGCAGCAGGTAGCAGACAGGGATTTATTGATACTAGGGGCACGCTTTTTTTTGATATAGAAAGAATTTTAAGGGCTAAAAAGCCTTCTGGTTTTTTACTTGAAAATGTTGAAGGCCTTTTAAATCACGATAAAACCGAAAAGTCGAAGCCTTATGGGCGAACTTTAGAAATTATATTAAGCAAGCTAAGAGAGTTAGGTTATAAGGTTACCTACCAAGTTTTAAATGCTGCGAACTTTGGAATTCCTCAAAACCGAAAAAGAATATACATCTTAGGCTCTTTGGACAAAGAAATCCCATTAGAGGGTTTTGAACAAAAAGAAAGTAAGTTAGGTGATGTTCTTGAAAAGGGGCTGCCAACATTAGAAACATCCTTTGCCAAACTATTATTGTCGAAATTTAGTATCCAGGAATTGGTGGGTAAAGCTATAAAAGATAAAAGGGGTGGGCAACAGAATATACATAGCTGGGAAATAGGATTGAAAGGGGAAGTAAGCAGGGATCAAAGAGAACTGTTAGGCTTGCTCCTAAAACAAAGGCGTCAAAAGAAATGGGCTGTTTATAAAGGCATACAGTGGATGGATGGAATGCCACTTACCCTCTCTGAAATATCTACCTTTTATAAAAATAAAAACTTAGACAAACTTTTGAATGATTTGGTTAGCAAGGGTTATCTACGTTATGAACATCCTAAAGATATAATCCAAAAAGTTACTCCAGACGGCAAAATCAAGAGTGTTAGGGCTTACGCCAAGGACAAAGAAAAAGGTTATAATATAGTAGCCGGGAAACTAAGTTTTGAAATAAGTAAGGTCTTAGATCCTAAAGAAGTTACACCAACATTGGTAGCAACAGATGTAACTAGACTAGTCGTACCTGATGGTAATGGTATTAGACATTTAACTGTAAGAGAAGGTCTGCGGCTCTCCGGGTTTCCGGATTGGTATACACTCGATAATATTAAATACCAAGAAGCTTTTGATTTATTGGGGAATACAGTAATTGTCCCAGTTATAGAAATGATATGTGAACGCTATTTATCCCAATCAAAGGTCATCTCCAGTAGCCGTCTTGTAGCCTGATATTACTTGCTTTAACCATCCATCCCGTACAAGTTGATGAGATGGCACATCATGGTTTTTCATGGTTTTCTCTAATGCTATCAAAAATTCCTTCTTGTCTTTAAAGGGTTTAAACTTAGCCCTTTTTGAATGCCAAGTAATCGGACGGATATTTACTATAACACCCTGTTTTCTTTGAACTTTTATAGGTAGCTCCTCCGAAGGTCCGCAAAGCTCCCAAACCCTTTTGAGCCACATATTTTCAATCGTCACTTCAAAAGTAGAGTTACTCATTGAATAAGAAAATATAAGATAATATGCATCTAATCGTTCAGGTGAAATTAGAAGTGATCGGACATAAGCCCGAAACGCGGCAATATCAAAATTCGCCCCCCTATCCCCATCAAAACATTTAACCTCAACCATATCACCGCCCAAATAAAAGTCAGGAAAATCCTGTGTGCTAGCTGCAAGAGTGAAAGGCATATTTTTTGAAGCAATATATTTGTATAGCCAGTCTTGAATGATCTCCCCAATAACACCCCTAGATTCTACCAATGTCTTAATACCCATGAGTTCAAATTCAATGCAGCCAGATTGTCCTATCAAACCACCATCTTTGAGATTTTTATGCAGTATTTGTATTGTCATTTTGACCTCTCAATTGGTTGAACATAAAATTTATATGAAATAACAATATTTTGCCATATCTAAATGATTGATCGTAGTTGCTAACTAGCCCAATTTAATAAAATGACTGAACAACCATTTAAAACGAAAAGATTTTCAAAATATAAAACAACAGCTAAGCGTAGTGCTGTAATGTCTAAAATCACCTCGAAAAACACTAAGCCAGAAGTAGTTGTTCGCAAATTGTTGTTTAATGCAGGGTATAGATATCGTCTGCACAAAAAAGAAATTAAGGGAAAACCCGATTTATTTTTGAGAAAATTTAATACGGCCATTTTTGTTCATGGGTGTTTTTGGCATCACCACAACTGTCATATAGGGCATCTCCCTAAGAGTAATACTGCTTTCTGGGCAGATAAAATTAAAAGGAATTTAGTTCGTGATAAAAATAATATTGCCGAACTGCAAAGGGAGGGATATAGGGTGTTAGTGATATGGGAGTGCGCTATTACTGGCAAAAACAAACTAGAAACAAACTATTTGTTAGAAAAAATAACTCATTTTTTGAAAGGTAGTGAAAACATGGAAGCCATAACAGGTGAAAAATAAAAAAAGTTTATGAAAATCTTTTCGTTTTTTTATACAAATTAACCAAATCCAAATTTAATTCCTTGACCTAACTAATTTCTATTCATCAAAATTCGCTTCTGCCTGACCATTTTCAACATGAACTCTATTATCAATTATATTGATATTTGAACTTGCCTGCGCATTAGAGTTATTTCCGTATGAAATTGCTGCAGCCGGTGAATTATTTTCTATTCTATAATTAGACTTAGAGTCATTTTGCTGTGAAATATAAGCCCCCATTAAAATGAAAAGGCCACCAATGATCGTAATTATTATTTTTTGCCTAAAACCTTTATCCATATTTTTATAATAACAAAAAATAAGCCATCAAGTTACTATAAAATTTTAGAACTTTTTTTAAAAATATTTTATCTAACAATATTTAAATAGTATATATTTATGGTAGCGCTGCTAACTGTTGATAGAAATAAGATATCTAAGCTAATATTTTTACACGCCCCCCTCTTTTTGATTTTTAACCTCTAAGCATAAGGAGGATTATAAACATTTAAAAGTATTTAATAAAAGTCGATCTTAATAAGTTTGCATTAATCAAAGCTTTATGGGTATTTAGTAAATTATTAGAAAATACTAACCCTCTTTTATCCCTACTAAAACTAAAGTGGCAGCATAGAAGAAAGTTAGTATTTTTGCTGTATGCTCCAATATTGCTTGTATATTAGTGTTTTGGTGACTTAGATGTAAAAAAACTTTTTCTTCTTTACTAAGTTGCACTTTCTCCATTTCAAAACCATCCAACAGAGGTCGGGTAACTTTTTCATATAAGCTTAATGCATAATCAAAGTTTATAATATGATATTTACCTTCAAATCTTTTGTGCATTTCCTCTAATTGATTACCTTGATAGGAAATTTCTGATTTTTTTATATTTGAATGCTGCGCCCAAGCTGGCTTCCCTGTTTGGTAGGTTATATAGTGTTGGTTTGAATCATGAATAAATTGGCATTCGCTTAGTGGGATCATACGTGATTTTTCAGTTACATTTCCATTTAAGTAAGCTGAATTAAATGCCTTTTCTCCATTAAATTCAGGGGTCACGTAAAATGTGTTCGGTTCAATTGTACTTAAATGTTTTAATCTATTATGCTGTTGATTCCTGTTATTTTTATGTAGGGAAAAACAATAATAAGGACCAAAATAAGGTCGGCCCTTTCTAAAGCGTGCATTGGACCTAATCAAATAATCAGCTAGTTTAAATTGATAAAAATAAGCCTCACCAACTAAGGGTAATTTTGCATCCCAACCCTCTTCTTGCTCTTGTATCAAACTCGGCAAAATTGGTGCTGATACTAGATTACCAGTATGATTGTTTACCTGTTCATGCAAAAAAGCAAAACCGTAAGTAAATTCTGAAATTCCAGTTTTCATATAAACCTTTATAACCTCTGTTATTAATTCTACAAAAAAAGGTTTACTAATTTTTTGAGAAAAGTAATTTTTATCTCACAAAATCTTGCAGTAATAATTTATGTCTTATTAAATGTTTGTTTTTACCCATTCGATATAAGCTTTCCTGACTTTTTCCACTATATCCCCCCTACCATTTGCCTTAGCAAATTCCAACATATCGATCTCTATTGCTTCTTTAAGAGAGAGAGCCGTTATTTGCACAGTTTTAATTTGCTCAAATAGCTCATCCGGCACTTTTACTAAGCCCATTTCATTCACACTTTCGCGCATGCATTTATGAACCAGCCAATTTCTTTCCGTAAGAAAATCCTGCAATCTTTTTTGTAAACTATCACTGTAAGTATTTTCTTTTTTAGCCAACTTCACAGCTTGCCCTAAAGTGAGTTTCCGATTCGAATTTAATATTTCATCACCCTTTTTTCTGGTAGTAATTTCTGGGTTTTTGATGGCAATTGAATGGCTAAGGGCATCTTCTAAGTGCTGTATCGTCCAGACTGCTTTACCTAAATTAGCATACAGGGTCGCTGCTATTTTCTCATAATCGGCTGCTGTCAATTCAGGCATAGTTAAGGCTTCTTTCTTTTGGGCCTCTGTATCTCAAATTTAGGACTGAAAATACAAACTCTTTATCTGGATAAAAAAGAAATAATTTCAAATGGTATGCAAAAAAATCAGTCATTAAACTTTATATTTTAATAGAAATGAATTATCGTCTACTAGTTTTAATTGGGAAACCCTGCGGCATTTTTAAATTATCACTAAAAAACATCACTTCTTTACCCACGTATCTCCTCTGGGCTGAATAATTCAATTCGTAATCGTATTTGTAGCACGTTTTATACATTTCTTTTATTTCCGGGCAATTATCATAAGAAACCACCCATTTTCTTTCGAACAATTCTGATTGTAATTTTTTAGAGATCTCCAAATGGTCATTATGATTGTAATAATTCCTATACAAACCCTGACCTTTAACATAATATGGGGGATCTAAATATACTATTGATTTTTTTGGTAAAAAAGATTTGCATCTATCAAGTAGGGATAAGGCATCTTCAGAATACACAGATATGTGATCCCTATACGATGCTATGGTCTTTATAAGTTCGGCAATTCTAACTTTATTAAACCTATCGCCTAACTTATATTTACCATCTTGCTTTTTTCCTCCAATTA
>NZVS01000013.1 GCA_002701555.1 Alphaproteobacteria bacterium
CCAATGGAATTTGCGGTTGAAGCACAAAAGCTTGTGGGAATTAGTTTAGAAGGTAGTGTAGGATAGGTATATTAACATGTTGTTATCAATAAAAGATTTGGTTGTAGAAATTGATGGAAAAAGGATCCTAAATGGCTTGAGCCTTGATATAGATTCAGGTGAAGTTCATGCTGTGATGGGGCCAAACGGGGCAGGAAAATCCACCCTTTCTTATGTTTTGGCCGGAAAGCCGGGTTACGAGGTGATTTCTGGCTCAGTTGAGCTGGATGGCGTTGACATTATGGATTTGGAACCTGAAGAGCGGGCTGCCCTTGGGCTCTTTCTTGCATATCAATATCCCGTAGAAATACCGGGTGTTAATATGACCACATTTCTTAAAGTGGCTGTGAATGCTCTTAGAAAAGCTAGCGGTAAAGAAGAGCTTAATTCTTTGAATATGCTAAAACTTATTAAGGAGAAACAAAAAAGCTTAGGAATTAGTGATGAGATGCTAAAGCGATCCGTGAACTCGGGCTTTTCTGGTGGGGAAAAAAAGCGTAATGAAGTTTTTCAAATGGCTATGTTGGAGCCTAAAATTGCCATTATGGATGAGACAGATAGTGGTCTTGATATTGACGCTCTTAAGGCTGTTTCGGATGGCGTTAATGCGTTAAGGTCAAAGCATAGATCGTTTCTCATCATTACTCATTATCAGCGTCTTTTAGACTACATTAAGCCTGATGTAGTGCATGTTCTTTCAGGAGGTAAGATAGTACGCACAGGCGGGCCTGAGCTTGCTTTGGAGTTGGAAGAAAAAGGTTATTCTGAATTTATTGAGGATGCGGCATGACAAGGTCAGGCATAAACAAAAAAGAAAGGGAGGGCTTTGGATCTTTTATAGAGCGCTTGTCGAATGCTCATACTGAATATCTGAATGGTTTGCCATCTGACGTTGAGACACAGATGTTAGAGGAGGGTTTTTCCCGGTTTAAAAAGATAGGTTTGCCGGGAAAGCAGGATGAATATTGGAAATATTCCGATCTGGCCAAAAAATTAGTAAACAAGGACTTTAAGCTGCAGGTGCCAAGCGCCTCTTTTGGGTTGGATCGGGATTTTAAAAACCAATCAGAAAATAACAGGAATAGTTTTGACGATATTAATTGTCAAAATGGCTGTGTTGTTTCCTTGAATAGGCCCGCTAAAGAAAGCTCTTTGTTGCAATTAAGTAGGTCACTATCAACTCATTCTGCAATAGATCATGTGATAGATAGCGATAAATGCTTTTATCTGCGATACGGCACACAGGCGTGTAGCCTTAACTCTCCTTGCGTAAATATAAAAGTTGCTGACGGTGTTCAGGCTACACTTATTGAAGACTTAGAGTGTCCCGATAGATCCTGGTTAAATAATATTTTATCAATAGAACTAGGGGAAGGCGCTCATTTAACTCATTATGTTAGGTCAACACAAGCAGATACGAGTATTTTAACATCTCATATTTCAGCGGAAGTTGGGAACCAGAGTGTTTACGAGGTGTTTCTTCTTAATGAAGGTGCTGAATTCAGCAAAATTAATATCGATGTCACTCTTAAAGGAAAATATTCAGAGGCTAATATTAAGGCACTGAATTTATTGGGAAATGAGTTGCACCAAGATTGTACATTTTATGTTGCGCATGAGGCGGAAGACACGCGTTCCAAGCAAACAATCAGGAATATTGCAGCGGATAAGAGCCGTTTAATTTTCCAGGGAAAGGCTTATGTCGCCAGACAAGCTCAGAAAACAGATGCGCAACAAATGTGTAAGTCTGTTTTACTCTCTAGAATGGCCGAAATAAACGCTAAACCTGAGTTGGAAATCTACGCTGATGATGTCCTTTGTGCGCATGGAGCCACATGTGGAGAGCTGGACGAGGAAGCGCTTTTCTATCTTAAATCCCGCGGTTTAAATGGTCTGGAGGCACGTACACTGCTTCTAAGGGCTTTCATACAAGATCTGTTAGATAGTGTAGCTGATGAAGAAGTTTATAACGTCTATGAAGCTAAATTAAACGCTTTTTTAGTTAATAGAGGTTCAATCTGAAGGTATAGGCTTATGTCGTCAGTTTTACTTAACAATAAGATTGTAAATAAATCATATAAGAAAGATTTCCCATCTCTTTGTCATAATAGTGATGGCGCTGTTATAACTTATCTGGATAGCGCAAGTTCTTCACAAAAGCCTGCGCCCGTAATAGACATAATGACACGAACGCAACGTACGCACTATGCCAATATTCATCGCGGCTTATATAGTTGGTCACAAGAAACTACCAATCTCTATGAGGGAACTAGATGTAAGGTTGCTGCGTTTATAGGGGGTGATAAAAGTGAAGTTGTTTTTACTAAGAATGCAACAGAGTCAATCAACCTTATAGCGAGTAGCTGGGGAGCTGATAATTTAAAAGCTGATGACGAAATTATTCTTACTGAAATGGAACACCATGCCAACATAGTTCCTTGGCAGCTACTTCAAAAAAGACTGGGATTTAAAATCAAAACCATTCCTGTTAACGATGATCTCCAGCTTGATTTAGATGCGTACAAATCTTTGCTTTCTCCACAGGTAAAATTAGTTAGTTTTGTGGATATATGCAATGCAACTGGTGTTATAAATCCTTCGTCCCAAATAATTGAAATAGCAAAAAAATATAATCCTTCTATCAAGGTTCTGCTTGATGCCACTCAAGGAGTTATCCACAGGCTTATCCACGTACGTAAATTAGGGGCTGACTTTGTTGTATTTACGGGACACAAACTATATGGGCCAACGGGTGTAGGGGTGGTTTGGGTGAATAGGGATGTACTTATGGCTATGTCACCTTATCAGGGTGGTGGAGACATGATTGACAATGTTGCTTTCGAAGGCACTATTTTTAAAGAAGGTGTCGAGAGGTTTGAGGCAGGAACGCCGGCTATTATTGAGGTAATAGGGCTGGGGGAAGCCATCGACTATATTACTAATATTGGCAGGGAAAATATTTTCAAACATGAAAAAGAAGTGTTTATGTATCTCAATGATAGGTTGAGAGAAATTGGTTCACTTGTTTTATATGCCGATAAGGCTGAACGCACAGCTATTGCTTCATTTAATATTGAAGATTGCCATCCCAGCGATGTAGCAATGATACTTGATAATGACAATGTTTATACACGTACAGGCCATCATTGTTGCATGCCTTTAATGAAAATTATGGGAGTTGAGGCTACGATAAGGGCCTCAATAGGACTATACACAGATAAAGATGACATAGATCGGCTCTGCGAAGCCTTAGGTAAAGCAAAAAGGATGTTATTATGAAACATGTAGCTGACAAAGAAATGGTTAAGAATGCCATAGGGGAAGATCACTATGACGAAATGGCAGAGCCGCCACAGCTTGTAATTGACGACACTCACCCTTTATCTAAAAATGTGAAAGCCGCATTAAAGGAGATCTATGACCCTGAAATACCTGTAAATATTTATGAACTAGGTCTTATATATAAGATTACTTTCAAGAATGTTGAAAATGAGCTCTCAGAGCTCAATGAATACGATGTTTCAATAGATATGAGCCTCACCTCGCCAGCTTGCCCTGTGGCACAAGAAATGCCTTCCTGGGTTCAAAATGCAGTATTTCCCTTACAGGGGGTGAGACACGTAGATGTGGAAATAGTTTGGGATCCCACTTGGGATCCTTCAATGATGGCTGAAACCGCCAAATTACAGCTTAACATGTTCACTTAATTTTAAATGGCCAAGAAAGAATTACTTCTATGTTTGGATTAACATCAAAAGAGGTTCAAATTACCCCGGAAGCCCTTGATTATCTTCAAAAACAAGTTTTAGAGGTTGATGATGCCATTGGCATAAAGTTAATGATTTTAACAGGGAAGGGGTGTAGCGGTAATGAATACGATATGAAACCCCTAACTTCAGAAAACATCACTAATAATGATGACGTTATTGAATATGAAGGTAAGTTAAAATTGATTATACCGAAGAAAGACGGTTTGCGCTTCTTCGGTACAAAAATTGATTATATAACGGATAATCTTGGTAGTAGCCGCATCGTTATCGTTAATCCGAATGAAACGGCTAGATGCGGCTGTGGTGAATCGATAAGCTTTTAACCTTATTTAAGGTTAAAGTTCGAACCTAGATTTTGGTTAGGGGCTTTATTCGTAATTAAAGCACCTATTGCTCTTGGTGTCTGCTCTAAGCCACCAGTTTTCAGAAGTGTTTGTCCTGCTCTAATCATAAGTCTCTCCTTTCATACGCAAAAACATTATAAAGTTTTTGTCTTTACAAGTCCTTAACACCATACAAACGTTTTAAACTAACAATCGTTCCTAAAAAGATACAAAAAAGCCCGCTAAACTGCGGGCTAGAATGAATTAATTTACAAATTATCAAGGCTGCGGCGCATTTCTCTTTTCTTCGTATTCACGATCTGCTGCAGCTATTGTAAGTTCCTCAACTTGTCCTAACTCGTTTACTGCGTCCGCAATGGCATCAGCGTCAAAAGTAACAGAACTGCTTGATCCACCGCCGAATGCTACGCTAGCAGTTGCTCCTGCTGATGGTGCTCCTGAAAATAAACCCATAATTCCTCTCCTTATAAAAGTCCCTCTGTTGCGTTTCGCTCGCCCTCTACAAACAAATCTACGATTTCGTTATAGTCTGCATTGGCTTTTTGAGCTTTGTATATATTACCATGCCCCAATTCGTAAACTATGTCAAGAGGTTTCTGAAATCCCAACTTTTCCTTAAGTTCATCTGCAATTTTGCACATATTAACTATAATATCTAACGATTTGGAAAATGTCATTGCTGCGTATTCAACGGGATCAAGTTCCTTGTCAGGTCTTTTAAAGCCAACCATGCCTTGCTCAACATCGCGAATCCCGCATCCAAGCGTTAGCGCAACCACGTCATAGTTTTTGCTGACTGCTGGGGGTGCCATAAGATAAACTGTTGTATCGTCAGGAGTAGTATATGTGATCTCGCGACCGGACATTACCCGAATAGGTATCTTATATTGGTTCATAACGCCTAAAAGCCGGGCACCAGTTTCTGTTTTGCCTAGAATATCCTTCGCGTTTTGTAAAACATCTTTTTCCTTTGGGTGGGCAAACCCGCGCATTGAAGTGTCCGCACCACTTGTGGAAAAGTTGCCACTTAAAGGATTTACAATATTATCTTTTTGTTCGGTCATCTTAATATCTTTATGTTTCCTTATGGGAAAACGCGGCATTCTCGGTGCCCTGCTCTCCGAAAAGGGGTTTTAATCCGGTAATTTCTACATTGCCTTTTTTGCTAACTTCCAAATTACCGACCATTAGGCTGCCATCATAGTACAGGCTTGTCTTCACATTAAAGGAATCATTTCGTAAATCTTCTTCAATTTCAAAAGTATAACCACCCTCAGGCACATCATGGCGAGTAGTGTGTAAATTGCCATCTTCCAGATCCGGTAGCGCAGTATTTTTATAAACGGGGTAAATCTCTCCATCTTCCTGCATAACAGTAAAGAAGTAGAATTGCAGAAATGATGCAATATTTTCTTTCGTAATTTCAAGTTCAGCAAATTGCTGAACCTTTTCAAACGGTGAGAAGGAACCATCTATGTAGAAGAATTCTGAACCATTCCCAAGGAAATCCATAGAGAATACAGGAAGGCACGTATTATTTGTGATTCTGTAGAGAAGAACAGAATCAAAGAAAGGCAAACGCATGCATTTTGCTTCACTGTTATTAACTGTGAACAGTGCGGGGCCACCAGCATTTACGATGCTAGTGATTAATTTTTCTGTCTTTTCAGCTTCAAGCCTGTGCCATTGCATAATAATTAAGAGCCTTAAATAATTCTTCTAAAGTACCTTATTTTGAATGAGTATTACAAACTTTTAAGCAGAAGGGCTATTGTGCGCTGCGCTATTTTTCGAGAGATATGCCTCATATGCCTTTTCTATCATATCTGGTGATTCAGGCAAGGTCGAGAGTGCTTGTCGCCATGTTTTTCCACCATATGCACCTTTAAAAAGACCTGTCATGTGTCTTGTCACGTTTCTGGGGCGAAGATTTGTTTGTGTTTTTAACATGTTTTTTAAATATTTTGACATGTTTTCTATTATTACCTCTTCATGGGGAAAAGGGGTCCCGTAAAACTCATTTTCAATTTCTGTCAAAAACCACGGGTTTTGATAAGCCTCACGTCCGATCATGATTCCGTCTACTTTACCGTATGCTGAATTTATAATTCCTCTGGATGTTACCCCGCCGTTAAGGTGTATAGATAAATTAGGAAAGTCTTCTTTCAATTTAAAGACAAGATCATAGTTAAGGGGTGGGATATCTCTGTTTTCCTTTGGGCTCAACCCCTTTAACCACGCCTTCCTGGCGTGCACTATAAAAGTTGTACAACCTATATCGGATATTTTTTTGATAAAATCATACAAAAAAGGCTCTTCCTCAAAATCATCTATTGCTATCCGGCACTTAACAGTTACAGGAATTTTAACGGCGTCTTGCATAGACTTGATACATGCGGCTACTAAATCCGGCTCTGCCATAAGGCAGGCTCCGAAACTGCCTTTCTGGACACGGTTACTTGGGCATCCACAATTGAGATTAATTTCATTATACCCCCAATCCTCTCCGAACTTTGCAGATTTAGCGAGGTCTTCCGGCGAGCTTCCTCCTAATTGCAGAGCAAGGGGATGTTCCTTTTTATTGAAATCAAGATGACGAGATTTATCACCAAAAATTAAGGCTCCGGTGGTGACCATCTCGGTGTATAAAAGCATGTTTGGCGCAAGTATTCTGTGAAAATAGCGGCAGTGCCTGTCTGTCCAATCCATCATCGGTGCGACCGAAAATTCCATAAGTTTTACCAGTGCGTCTTGATATTGTAACCAAAATCAGGAAAACTAGAGATGTTCTTTTAATTTGTCCAAAAAAATATGATGTATTTACGAAATTTAATCACCAGCCTATTTGTTATAGGTATAGTTTTTTCAGGTTTTATCTCTTTTGCCTATGCGCAGGAGCAGGTTTTGGAAACCAAATATATGTCTCTGAGAAACTCTGAAACATATATGAGATATGGGCCATCCACCAACTACCCCATCAAATGGATATATTTGAAGAAAAAGCTTCCTGTTAAAATTCTAAATGACTTTGATCAATGGAAAAAAATTCAAGATGCATTTGGAGAAGAGGGCTGGGTGCATTCCGCACTGTTGTCCGCCAAAGCAACAGGCCTAATTGTTACAAAGGAAAAATATACGCTTATTTACGATGATAACAAAGAAGACTCAGTTGCTACGCTAAGAATAGAACCCGGAGTTATTGTTGATGTCGAATCCTGTACGCAAACACATTGTGAAGTTAATGTGGCTGGGTATGAGGGGTTTGTAGAAAAAAAATACCTTTGGGGGATTGAGTAATCCTCTTAACTCACATAGACTAATAATTAGTGGCGTCCTGCTGCGAATTGATTCTATCCACAAACTTATCAACACGAACCACGAGCATTCGGCTTTTGGTTTTCAAGAAGATATATTTATGCATATTACACAAGCCAAAACCAAGCTTGCCTCATATATACACGACCATATTGGGAAGCTTTCGGGCGTAGATGACAACATGCGTACGCATGATATAGTCGAGGTTCTTGAAATAGTGGCGGGTGTCTATGTTGAGAGCTGTTTTTTATTTGAAAAGCCTGATCTTGCAATGTCTGAAGGTTTCGAGAAGCTTTCTATAACATTGGGTATTGCACCTACTGACGCCATTATTCCCTATCAGTCGATGAGTCACCCCCAGAAACTAGACGCTAGAACTGAGCAGGGGCGTGCCTTGGCGCGCTCTGTTTTGGAGGATTTCGCCGAATGTGAATTTGCTTTTTCTGAGTTTATTTTGTGGGTGGTGGCCAATTACCTTATTGACTGGGAAGACAATAACATTCCGCGTGAAGATGGTTTTCGTCTTTTTATGGACGCTGCAACAAGATGCATGGCTTTTGAAATATCCGCACAAGAATTGTGTGACCTTGTCATAGAAAAAAGAATAGGAACATCGGACTGGTCTCTAGCAGATGCTGTGTGTGGTCTGAGTGCATATGCCGGATACAAATATGGAATTACACAAGCAAATCACGGGAAAGAATTCTATCAGGATTCTCATATTGATATGATTGTGTATGTTATGACTCAGGAAGCGGTAAGAATGGGCGTTCCTGCTGGTAGTAACTGGCGCCTAGGTTTGGTTGCTAATGATAGCCCGGCTGATCCGCCTACTGAACTGATTGAATCGATAACACCTTTATGCCGAGATTTCTTTTCAGCATTAAATCTGATGAATGGGGCAGAACAATCTGTCGCATGTGCCAAAGCAGCCGGAAGAATGCTTGCTGTCGTTGCCTGCGGTGATACGGCCGAACTTCCCCATGCTATCGCAAAACCGCTTGCCATGGCCGCACTTATGGAGAGCTACAGGGCTTTGATGGCCTTGCACCCTGGGCTTATATCTTCACAAGCAAGCACGCATGTGGACTTTTAGGGGAATATTTCTCTAAAAAGAATTGTCATCCAGCGTTAAAATCCTTATAACTGTGACCCATGTCACACTCTAACGCAAAAATGATGGATATGACTTTTAC
>NZVS01000014.1 GCA_002701555.1 Alphaproteobacteria bacterium
ACGGAATCCGTGCCTGCGTGCGCGAACCAGTCTGCTTGGCTGATATGTTCTTTTAGTAGACATTTTTTACTCCTTCACCGATGAGGTTCAAAAATTTACCAATTTGTAAGTTTTTTCACCTAATGTCTTGAGATTGGTCGTTATAATGGCTAAAACTTATTCTGTCAACATGAAGATGACACTTTAAACTTATTTAATAATCTGGCATCCTAGGTCAGGACGTTATTTTCCTAAAATACACTACAAGGAACAACTTATGTATGAAGACAATCAATGGAATGCGGTGACAGGCGAGGAACTGGAAGGGTTTCTATCGCAGGTTAATCCTATAGACCAGAAACTGACTGTTTCCCCATCTACTGCCACTGTGGAATGGCGACAACTGCCTTGGTATGATTCCGTTGCCATGATCCGTGTGCGTGATGAAAGCTGGACACAAAACAGCCTTACAATTTATTACCTGACAGATGCAGGAACACTATATCGCCTGAACGGAACATCACCGCCCATTCATGATATAAATGCGAAAGCCCCTATTAAAATCACAGATGATAATGTCTTAGAATATTTGCGTTTCTTCTGCTTTTTTGTACGTGGCGAAGAAGGACCTTTCCTTATTGCCGAGGACCTGAACAATCCTAATATGCCGCCCATGGACGAAAAGATGAAAACCGTAATAGGTGGTGCTATACGGCCTGCTTCTTTTGAAGGAAAAAATGAGCAGGGTCACTGGCTTTGCGATGCGGTAGTTTTTTATTCAAATGCTTTGTTTATTGCTAATTTCGCGGTTCACCCCACAGGCATGATCGAAATGCTTGATGATGAGCCGATTGCGGCTGATTTAACTGTGCGCGTAGATAAGCCCGTCGCTCTTGATCAAGAAGGTAATCCTAAATAATAGGAATTTGAGTTATATAAAAACCCGCTATATCTAGCGGGTTTTTTTGTAAATAGTCAGGAACTTGATTTATTTCTTATAAATGCGTTTTAATTGGCCTTTATAACAGCATAAAAATAATAAGTGCCGGAACTTAATTCAAAACAGGCTGCCTTCTCACCTACAATTAAATCATCCGTAAAAGACATGTATGAGCCCCCGCCGGGCGGCCAAGATCCCGCTGCATATTTTGCTGTTCCAATAGTATTATCTTCTTCTTGCGGAATTGATGAAACATCAAGTCTAAGAGACGTGTTAAAGGCTTCACATGCGGCTTGCGTTACATTGGGAAGAAGCAAAATAAGATCTGTGGTTAAACCTGAAGGACTGTTATCTCCAACGCCCTCAACTCTGTTTCTACTCGAATATATATAGGCAGAACCGTCATTGATACCCGGGGGAGGGGATGTATGCGGATTTAAACCACCCCCTGCCGCATCAAAGACTTTGCAACTGCCATCGGTGCAATTAGGGTTGTTGTAACCGGCATCTAAGTCATTCTCGAAACTAAGGGTGGTAATATCGAAATTAGGCTGGAAAGCTATAATCTGTGCTACAGCGGTCCTCAAGCTTGATACGTATTGCAAAACCTCCCCTACAGCGAGTGCGTTCTGCTCAGTATCAACATTTGATCCAGTTTGCGTTGTACGTGTTACTGCATAGGTCAAAGATGCAAATAAAACTATTGCGATCAATATAATAAAAAGAACATTTCCTTGATTTGCACGCGTATTCATTATCATAGTATAACATGGATTTCAGATAACTTAAGAGGGATTACATGCCTAAGCTCATAGTAAAAAATACAGAAATTACAGACTCAGCTCTGAACGCTATTGCTCATTTGCCGACAAGAAGTCTAAAATCCGTAGTTGATCCAGATTTTTTTAAAAAGCTAGCCGACAAAGATTTTATGCGCATAGCAATTTTTTTGGCACAAAAAGGCTATGATGAGGGCGGTTGCCCAATAGGTGGTGTGATTATCGATAACGAAACACGTCAGATTGTCGGAAAAGGCCATAATACCCTTGTTCAGGAGTCTCACCCTTATAATCATGGAGAAACATCAGCCATACGTGACGCAGGTCGCATTGATTTTTCCAAAACAACAATATTTACGTCACTTTCCCCTTGCGATGTTTGTGCGACTCTAATTTACATGCGCGGATTTCCTCGCGTCGTCATCGGTGATATTACCAGCGCATCTGGCAACGAAGATATGCTTCGTGCAAAAAACATTCACGTCGATATTTTAGAAGACCAATTGGGCATAGATATATACCAAGAATACCGCAGTGAAAATCCTGATCTGGATATCGAAGACTGGAAGGGTCTCGCCGCTGTCAAATAGTAATCTATATTAAGAGGGTATGGAACATACCACCCCGAGTACCACAAAAGACGCTGTTGCCATTCAGAAAAATATGCGCAAACACGTTATTTTGCGGGACGAGTTTGAGGAGGTAAAAACCCTTGTCGGAATTGATGTTGGTTATGATCTTAAAAATAATATGAGTAAATGCGCACTTGTCCTAATGGATGCGGATAGTCTTGAAATAAAACAATCTGTTATTGCACATGAAGAAAGCCCTTTCCCTTATATTTCCGGCCTTTTATCGTTTCGTGAAGCACCTGTTATCTTAAAAGCATTATCTGTTTTGGGAAAAAAGCCGGATCTTTTGATGATTGACGGTCAGGGCGTTGCCCATCCCCGCCGTCTGGGTATTGCCGCACATATAGGGGTTTTAACCGATTTACCCGCTATCGGTGTTGCAAAGTCAAGGTTATGCGGGCATTACGATGAACCACCACCCTCAAAAGGTGCACATACCCCTCTGACTGACAAGGGAGAATACATCGGCACAGTGTTACGTAGCAGAGATAATGTAAAACCATTATTTATTTCTGCCGGTCATAAAATCAGCCAAGAGACAGCACTTAAATGGGTTATAAACTCACTCTGGAAGTATCGTTTGCCAGAACCCACCCGTCTGGCAGATAAACTCAGTAAATATCATAAGGGCTGAATTTACCTCTAATTTCCTTAAAATCCTCAGTAATCTTAAAGAGTTTTTTAATCTTCTTGCCTATACTTAAACTGTTATAAACCCTTCTCTTAAGTGGAAAGTACATTTTTCAAATGTTTGGAAATTTCAAACAATTTTGCAAAAAAGACGATGGAGCAACAGCAATTGAATTTGCTTTTGTGGCAATTCCTTTTGTCATCTTAATGATGGCTATCGTCGAAATATCGCTTTTTTTTGCCGCATCCAGTTTAATTGAAGGCGCGACAAGTTCGGCAGCACGCCTTATAAAAACAGGCCAATTACAGCAAATGGAAGATGCTAATCCACAAGAAGCCTTCGAAGCGGCCCTTTGCAACCATGCAAGTGTTTTTGCCAACTGTGAAGAGTTACAGTTTGAAGTCGTAGAATTGGATGGCTTCAGTGATGCCGCCAATTATCAACCAGAATATGATGAGGACGGAAACCTTGTATCAAATGGATTTTCGACCGGCGGAGTTAACGATATTATATTGGTACGCACAATCTATCGCTATCCATTGGTACTCCCTTTTTTCCAGCAGGTTTTCTCGGACGGCGCGAACGGGACGCGACTAATCATGTCAACGGTAGTATTCCAGACAGAACCTTATGACTTACAGGCCGAGGAGGAGGCAGGAGCCTAAAGATATGATAAATATTATCAAAAAATATCTGCGTGACGAGGATGCGACGGCTTTTGTAGAAGCGGCCCTCCTGATCCCCGTTTTAACCACTTTGTTGATGGGGGTTTTTGATCTTGGGAGCGGGATTGTGATTAACCAGAAAACCATCTCTGCATCACAAGTTGCCGCCGATCTGGTGGCTCGCGTCAAAACTATAGATCAGGCTATGGTAGATGATATCGTTGTGGCTTCTGAGCTTGCTTTTGATCCTTATGACACCTCCAGCTTTGGCATTGATATCATCAGTGTCGAATTTGACGATGAGGGATATCCCGTACAGCTCTGGCGCGATACACGTAATATGCCTCAAAACAATAACGCATTGGACAGTACAATTGGCCTTGGCGAAGAAGGTGAAGGCATGATCATAGTCTCTACACGCTTCACTTATCTCCCCTATTTTACCCATCTTTTTACAAATGAATTTAATATGGAAGAAGTGGCCTTTACACGTGGACGGCGCAGTAAAACCGTCAGATGGGATGATTAAAGCTCATGCTCCGGTTCATCAAAAAATATTTAAGGGATAAAAGGGCGGCAACAGCCATTGCTTTTGCTCTTGCTATTCCTGTCGTTGTTGGCTCTGCTGGGATGGCCATTGATGTGGCCAATGGATATCTCATAAAACAGCGCTTGACCCACGCACTGGATGCGGCAGCTGTGGCGGCAGCAGCGTCTTCCAATGAAGGGGGAAATCTGGAGGCCAAGGTTAATCAATTTTTCTATCAGAACTATCCGCCGGAAAAACTTGGTGCCATAACGGATTTGGATATTTCACAGGTTGGCACAAATATTTCTGTTTCCGCCACAGCCCGCTATAACACATATTTCGCGCAGTTTTTAGGTATAGAAGAAATGGATGTAAGCGCAAATACGACTGTTGCCCGTGAAATTCTGGGTCTGGAGGTAGCCTTGGTGCTGGATGTAACCGGCTCGATGAATGATGAATATTATGACCCGGAAACCCGCGAAGACGTTGCGAATATTCAAGCTCTCAGAAAAGCCGCCACCAGTTTCACCAACATTCTTTTTAATGCCGCGGTGTTTCAGGACACGATTAAAATTGGACTTGTTCCCTATTCCACATCAGTCAATGTTGGCCCCTATGGATTGGGATTTGATTTAAATGGTGAGGAATACGACACGGCCTTTGTAAATAATCCTAATGATTTGGACTATTATAATCCTCAGGCACCCCGCAGCAATCCTCAGGGAAATGTTTATGAAGACAACCGTGCCGATACGCAATGGCGCGGTTGTATCATTGAGAGGGAATATCCGGATGATACGGAAGATGCCGATAACTGGTGGCGATGGGATATGTATCGCTATACCTTTCGTTACCACCGCAATAATTATTATCGTCAGTATTATTGTAAAAGGCAAAACTGGCGTGGCGAATGTGTCGAATATGACCGTATCTATAACTATTTCGATGATCTTTACGCGCGTGAATATGATGGCCGTAATTATATCTGTAATAAGTCCCACATCCTTCCATTGACCAATGACCGCGATGAGGTGAATTACCAGATTGCCAAGCTGAAAGCCTCAGGTAACACAGTTGGAAATATTGGTATGGTGTGGGGATACAGACTGGTTTCCCCGCAATTTCCTTTTCGTGAGGGGGCAGCTTATAACGACCCCGAATGGAAAAAGGCGGTCGTTATGATGACCGATGGGGACAATTACATTGACGACAACTATTCAGGTTATGGCGGCTATACCCAGACAGACGTTCGTAGCGCCTATGATGTAAATGAGCGCTTTGCCGAAACATGTGAAAACATGAAAGACCAGGGCATTATTATTTATACAGTCACGTTCAGTTCAGGTATTAGCGATAATACACGCGATTATTACCGCGAATGCGCAACTGATCCTGATAAATATATTAACGCTCCGACACAATCGGATCTGGTCGCGGCCTTTGAACAAATCAGCCGTGAACTAAGTAACGTACATATTATTGAGTAATATTTTAAACATGCCATTTTTGTATAGCCTTTTTATCTTATTTGGCCTTTCCGCTCTACTCTCGTTTTTCGGAAAACATTATTGGGTTTTTGATTTATTAACCCATTTTCAAATTCAATATGTATTGATTTCCATCATTTTCTTTGTTGTATTTTTGCACTTCGGAAAATGGGATCTGGCGGCCTTATCCATAATAATTTGTGTCTTAGTGGTTACACTAATATGGAAGACCACCTACACATATAGTGCACAAGAATCATTCCTATCTGAAGACCCAATTCAAATTGCCACTTACAATAAATTCTACAAGAATGAAAATCCGGAAAAAATTATAACATGGATAAAAAGCTACAACGATTTTCCTGACATTCTCGTTATACATGAAATTTCTTTGGATGAAATTGAGATTCTACAACATGGCTTATCTGAATATTTGTTTCATGCCTATACAGATGAACAAACTAATGCACGTAATAGAAGTTTGATTCTCAGCAAAATCCCCATCACTAGCAATGAGACAGTCATTCTCCAACTCAAAGATAGAAAACGCTCGGTATTGAAAGCTACCCTTAAAACCTCAAAATACAACGCTTTTTCTCTTTATGCTTTCCACCCTAAAGTACCCATCCCCGAAAAAGGTGCAAATACCAGAAACAGAGAATTTGTAGAATTAGCTGAATACATTAAAGATGATATAAATCCTATTCTATTTGCGGGTGATTTTAACGCAACGGTTTATACTCCGTACTTTCAAAATTTTCTTGCCTCTACGGGTCTAAAATATGCCAGTCATAAATTCGGCTTCATACCTACATGGCCATCCCATCTATTACTTCCATTTTTACAAATTCAGATTGACCACATACTTCTGAGTGAAGAATTTACTTTAGGCAGTATCGAACGCGGCCCTTCTTTTGGCTCAGATCATTACCCGCTTGTTGCTACTGTTGAATTAAAGGAAGCATTCGACTAGCCACGATGAGCCTTATTCGGGCGTTTGAGAGGGTCAAATCCATAATGTGACAGCCAGCGCGTATCAGACTCAAAGAATGTTCGCAGGTCTGGAATTCCATATTTTAACATGGCAATGCGTTCAATCCCCATACCGAAGGCAAAGCCCTGATATTCTTCAGGGTCAATCCCGCAATTTTTAAGGACATTCGGGTGAACCATGCCGCATCCCAAAATTTCTAGCCAATCATCACCAGCACCGATTGTCAGGCCGCCGCCTTCGCGGGAACATCCTATATCAACTTCAGCCGATGGCTCAGTAAAGGGGAAGAAGCTTGGACGGAAGCGTAAAGGGAGTTCATCAACCTCAAAAAATTTAAGTGCAAACTCCATAAGGCATCCTTTGAGATGCCCCATATTGATATTCTTATCAATCACCAATCCCTCACATTGGTGAAACATGGGTGTGTGCGTCATATCATAGTCCGAGCGGTAAGTCCGACCCATACAGATGATTCTGAATGGCGGTTTATTCTCGGTCATATAACGCACCTGCACAGAGGAGGTATGTGTCCGCAACACTTTTTTGGCACGCTCACCTTCCTCTTCCGGATCATCGGGAAGGAAAAAAGTATCCTGCATTTCGCGTGCAGGGTGACCGGGTGGGAAGTTCAATGCAGTGAAATTGTGCCAGTCGTCTTCGATATCCGGTCCTTCGGTTAATTTAAAACCCATATCGGCAAAAATGCTTAAAAGTTCTTCCTGGGTCTGTGAAATAGGGTGAACAGACCCTTTTTTGCGAGGGCGTGGGGATAACGTTATATCAAGCGTTTCAGTTGCAAGTCTCTCATCCAGCTCCTGCTTTTTCAGCATAGATGCCTGTTTTTCTATTAAATCGGCAATTTCAGTTTTTAAAACATTTAGTTGCTGCCCGGCCTCTTTACGTGCCTCTGGCTCCATCCCACCTAATGTTTTCATTAAATCCGTGATACGACCTTTTTTACCCAAGGCGGTTACACGGACTTGCTCGAGCGCTGAAGTATCCTGCGCCTTTTCAATCATTTCAGTGAGTTCTTTTTTAAGTTCAGCCGTATTCATATTACTCTCTGGTTTTCACATTTTCAAAACATGACAGTTTTGCAGGATTTAACAAACTTATTCAAGAAAGAAGTAAATAAAAAGCCCCGCAGCATCTGCAGGGCTTTTAAAATTCTGATTGTAGTAGAGAATAAGATTAAGCGGCTTTTTTGTCCTTAGCTTGCTCTTTTTCTTTCTTTTCCAAAGCATCTTGTGCTGATTTAGCAATAGCTTCAAAGCCCTTGATATCGGTCACTGCGATGTCGGCCAAAACTTTTCTGTCCAGATCGATACCGGCCAGTTTCAAGCCATTCATAAATTTTGAGTATGGCATACCGAATTGACGGCAAGCTGCATTTATACGCTGGATCCAAAGTCTTCTGAAATCGCGTTTCTTATTACGACGGTCACGGTAAGCATATTGTGCTGCCTTTTCGACGGCTTGGTTAGCTGCGCGGAAGGTATTTTTCCGGCGACCCCAATAACCTTTGGCGGCCTTGATAACCTTGCGGTGACGTGCATGTGCGCGTGGTGTACCTTTTTTAGAACGTGACATTATTTATCTCCTTCCGCAGATGATTTCTGTCCACTGGCTTTTTTACGCTGATATGGCATCCAGTTTTTCAGAATTGATTTTGCATTAGCTGCTGACAAAACTTGTGTACGACGGCTCTTACGCTTCATCGCCTTTGGCTTGTTCTGCATCATGTGGGAAGTAAAGGCACCGGCAGATTTAACTTTTCCGGTTTTTGTCACCTTAAAGCGTTTTTTAACGCTCGATTTGGTTTTCAGTTTCGGCATTTTCATCTCCTTAAAATTAAGAGTTTTGCAATCTCAGCCCACGTGGCAGCCGTTTTTAGCCAGAGCGCTGTTTTTCAGAAGTGCCTGTTATAAGGTTTTAACCGGAAAATGCAAGAGAAATTTAAGCTGGTTTCAAGTGTTTGGCAAATTTCTGTGCTTCAAGTTCCCACGGAAGATAAATCCAAGTGTCCTGAGAGACTTTTTCAAGAAAAGTATCAGCTGTATCTGCTCCATCAGGCTTCACATATACGCAGGCGTAATGTGCTTTGGGAAAATGCTTGCGGATTTCGCGGAAAGATTTTCCCGTATCTGCCAAATCATCAATAATCAGCCACCCTTCGCCGTCATTATCCAGATGCGGCAGATAGTGAAATTTTGCTTCACCGACATCTTTGTAATCTGTGTAGGTTTCCAGCGCGATAGATTTGATAAGCTTTGTCTCTGTCTCTTGCGCAACAAGGCACGCAGGAACCATTCCGCCACGGGTTACGGCACAAATACCTTTCCATGGACCTTTTAACTTTAGCTTTTGCCCAAGTTCTCTGGCGGCACTGTGAAACTCGTCCCAGTTAACGACAAATTCCTTACTCATCTCAAATTCTCCGGCTTTTATTTGTAGAGCTTAGCTGTCCTGGCCTTCTTCGGCCTTATCAGCATCATCTTTGTTAGCTTCGGCTTTTGGTTTCGGTTTCGCATCACCCGAAATTACCATCAACATCTGACGGCCTTCCATTTTTGGATCAAGCTCAGGACCACCAAGGTCAGAAAGATCATCCCTCAGCTTTATCATCATTTCCATACCAACATCCTGATGCGCCATTTCACGCCCGCGAAAACGCATAGAAACCTTAACTTTGTCACCACTTTTCAAAAAGCGGCGCGCGGCTTTAAGTTTGACCTGATAATCATGCTCTTCGGTTGTAGGCCTGATTTTAACTTCCTTAACATCAACAGTTTTCTGTTTTTTGCGGGCTTCGGCCGCTTTTTTCTGTTGTTCGTACTTATACTTGCCGTAATCAAGAATTTTACAGACAGGTGGGTC
>NZVS01000015.1 GCA_002701555.1 Alphaproteobacteria bacterium
AGGTCAAGAGGCGGCAAAACACTTCCGCCTGCCAGTGACAGCTCCCTAGCGAATAGCTATCGGCCACCGGGATTAGAGTGTATCACGCACCCCGCAGCAACAATATAATCATATAGTGCAGTTTACTTTAAAAGTTAAGCCACATCCTGGAGGCTTTGGGTTAATTTTTCAACGCGCTTGCGCAAATGGTCAACAGCCTTCCTGATGGTCGCCTCGTCTTCTGGTGAAAGCCCCTGGTAAATAATTTCAGCGGGTATTTCTTTTTTCTCAACGTCCGCAAGCTCTTCTTCGGTTGTGTCTTTCTCAACATCAGGTGTAGCCACCGGGATGTCTTTTTCTGAAGCGAGGCGCTCTATTTCCAAATTCAGTGTTTTGTTTTTTTCTTTAAGTTCAAAAACTTCATCTGTAAGAACAAGCGCAGCAAGAACAAGAAGGTGGGCCTCATTTTGCGCAGCACCCGCCGATGCTCTATCCCCGACACTGGCATTTATATAAGTAGCGAGATCACGGACGCGTTGCTCTTGTCCATCATCGCAAGCTATTCCATATTGGCGCCCATTAATATTAATTGAAACCTGTGCCATTAGGACGCCTCATCCATATCCAGAATTTTTTGTGTTTTCTCGATGATAGTGTCAATTTGGGTAATAAATTTTTGCTTATCATCATCTGCAATAGATTTATTGCTTACAGCAAACATATCATATTGGACATTTCCAGATTCAGCGTAAGCTTTGTAAGACTCAACACTGTCTTCCAATACATTTAACGCTTCATCAAGCTTAACAAGCGAGGATTTTATATCCGCAAGAGCCATAAAATGCTTAATCCCTTTGGTAACCAAAATTTTATAAAGTATTTTGATGTAACAGATTTTTAAGATTGAGGTCAAGAGTTAGAATTATTTTTCAGCTGTGAGCAAAAGATTGCAACGGCTTGACTGCTTTTGTGCCTCATGCAAAAGTGACAGCCATTATTTCACAGACTATTTATCAACAAGGATGAGGATATGAGTGCATCTGCTAACGTTTCAAAGCCAGCGACTTCAAGTCAGGATAACCATGATTTAAAAATGATGAGTAATGCAATCCGGGCTTTGGCAATGGATGCTGTGCAAAAAGCTAATAGCGGACACCCGGGTATGCCCATGGGAATGGCTGATGTTGCAACGGTTCTTTATGCAAAATTCTTGAAATTCAATCCTAAGGATCCTCACTGGCAAGACAGAGACCGTTTTATTTTATCTGCAGGACACGGCTCAATGCTTTTATACGCATTAAATTATTTAACCGGTTACGAGCAGATGACGATAGAGGAGATTAAGAATTTCAGGCAACTGCACAGTAAGACACCCGGCCACCCCGAGGTGGATGTTGATTGTGGTATAGAAATGACAACCGGGCCTTTGGGGCAAGGTATATCTACATCTGTGGGTTTCGCATTGGGAGAGCGTGTCTTGAATGCGCGTTTTGGTGACGATCTGGTTGATAATTACACATATGTAATAGCTAGTGACGGTGATATGCAGGAAGGTATTAGCCATGAGGCATGCGCTTTTGCTGGACATCAAAAACTTTCAAAGCTGATAGTGCTATATGATGATAATAACATTTCAATAGATGGTGATACGTCCCTTTCATTTTCAGAAGATGTATGTAAGCGTTTTGAAGCTTACGGATGGGATACACAAAAAATTGACGGACATGACCACTCTGCGATTGAAGAAGCTATAGAAAAAGCTAAAAAAACGGATACCCCATCACTTATTGCCTGCAAAACAAAAATCGGTTTTGGTGCTCCTAACAAAGAAGGTACGTCATCTTCACATGGTTCTCCTTTGGGTGATGAAGAGATTGCAGGCACGCGTGAAAATCTGGGGTGGACCGCAAAAGCGTTTGATGTTCCTGAAGACACCTTGAAAACCTGGCGTGATATAGGTCGTCAACATGAGCAAGAATATATTGACTGGCAAGAAAGGTTAGCCTCGTCTTCTCAAAAAGATACTTTTTATAAAGCGATGAAAAAAGACAGGTCAGAGCAAGTTTCTGGCTTGATTGGCAAAGCCAAGGAATATTTTGGTAGTGGAAAACCCAAAATGGCAACCCGTCAAACATCCGGCACAACACTTGAGTATTTAATACCTTGTATAACAGAAATGGTCGGCGGTTCCGCTGACCTTACAGGGTCGAACAATACGCGTGTAAAAGGTCGCGAAGTCGGCGTCTCTGCACAGGACGGTTACAAGGGACAATATATTTATTATGGTGTACGTGAACACGGAATGGCTGCTATTATGAACGGGATGAGCCTTTATGGAGGTATAGTTCCTTATTCAGGCACATTCCTGCAATTTGCTGACTATTGCCGCCCTGCTTTGAGATTAGCAGCGTTAATGAAAACACAGGTTATTCATGTAATGACCCATGACTCTATTGGTCTTGGTGAAGATGGCCCAACTCACCAGCCTGTAGAGCATCTTGCTGCTCTGCGTGCTATCCCTAACCTCTATACGTTCCGCCCCTGTGATGGAATTGAAACGGCAGAATGTTGGGAGATTGCCTTGAATAAAACAGAGTCCCCTTCTGTTCTTGCTTTAACACGCCAAGGTTTACCGACTTTACGCGAAAATGACACCGCGAATAAATCAGCAAAAGGTGCTTATATACTTAAGGAAGCCAAGGGTGACGTTGATGTTACTCTGTTTGCAAGTGGATCAGAAGTTTATCTTGCTATGGAAGCAGCTGAGAAACTAGGTGATAATGTACGTGTTGTATCTGTTCCGTGTATGGAATTGTTTTTCGAGCAAGATGGAGCTTACATTGAGGAAATCACCTGTAACAAGTCTATTAAAGTTGCCTGTGAAGCCGCGATAAGACAGGGCTGGGACGCATTAATCGGCGCCCACGGAGGCTTTGTTGGCATGACAGGTTTTGGTGATTCAGCTCCTGCTGATCAGCTTTATAAACATTTTGGTATAACAACTGATGCCATCGTTGAGGCTGTTAAAAAACGGACTAAGTAAAAAATGAATTCTATTTGGTAAATCTAAGGAGAAGTTATGACTATAAATGTTGCAATCAATGGTTTTGGAAGAATTGGACGATTAGTTTGCCGCGCTATTTTCGAAAGCGGTCGGGATGATATTAATCTTGTGGCCATCAATGATCTGGCGGATGTTAAGACCAACGCGCATTTGTTGAAATATGATACCGTTCACGGCCGTTTTCCATTTGAAGTGCGGGGCGATGACGAGGATACATTTGTTGTAAATGGGAAAAGTATAGAGTCAGTCCGCGAGCCAGACCCTGAAAAACTTCCTTGGGGTGATATGAATATAGACATCGTCTTTGAATGTTCTGGTCGCTTTACTGAGCGCGCAGATGCAGAAAAGCATCTGAAAGCCGGTGCAAAAAAAGTGCTTATATCCGCACCAGCAAAGGATGAGGACTTAACAGTTGTATATGGTGTTAACTCTGACAAAATCGAAGCTTCGCATAAAATTGTTTCTAATGCCTCTTGCACAACTAACTGCTTGGCACCCGTTGCCTACTCAATTAACGAAACTATTGGGATTGAGCATGGATTTATGACGACAATTCACTCATATACCGGAGATCAGCGCATAGTTGATACAATGCACAAAGACTTACACAGGGCACGTGCGGCAGCCTTAAATATGATCCCAACCTCAACCGGAGCGGCAAAAGCTGTTGGGAAAGTTCTCCCTGAATTAAATGGGAAACTGGATGGTGTCTCTGTCCGTGTTCCAACAGCTAATGTATCATTGGTGGACTTCAAATTTGTTCCATCAAAAGCCACGACAGTGGAAGAAGTTAATAAAGCAGTTCAAAATGCAGCTAATGGCAAATTAAAGGGTGTCCTGGCTGTTTACGATGAGCCGCTTGTTTCAACCGATTTTAATCATGATCCTCACTCTTCTATTTTTTCACTTGAGGGAACAAAGGTTATTGATGGGAACTTCGTCCGTATCATGACATGGTATGATAATGAATGGGGCTTTTCTAACCGCATGTTAGACACTGCTGCACAAATGCACAAAGTTGGATATTAAGATAACCAAAAAAATAAACAATATATTGGAGATTACATGACTGATCTGGAACCAGGCGTCGTTTATGGCGAGGATTACAAAACACTTATAAAGGTTTGCAAGGAAGGGAAATATGCCCTTCCAGCCGTAAATGTTGTTGGAACAAATTCAATTAATGCGGTAATGGAAGCAGCCGCAAAAAATAAATCTGATGTCATTATCCAGCTTTCTAATGGTGGTGCAGAATTTTATGCGGGAAAAGGTTTCCCTGACAGCTATGATGCGAAAGTTTTAGGTGCGGTTTCTGCTGCCAGACATGTACATCTTTTGGCTGAACATTACGGGATATGTGTTGTTCTGCATACAGACCACGCTAATAAGAAGTTGGTTCCGTGGGTTGAGTCATTGATAGATTATGGAGAGCGCCATTATGAGGAACTTGGTTACCCTCTCTTCACATCACATATGGTTGACTTGTCAGAAGAAGAGCTTGAGTACAATATTACAGAGTCCGAACGTATCCTCAAACGTGCGGCCCGATTGGAAATGAGCATAGAGATCGAGTTGGGTGTTACCGGCGGAGAAGAAGATGGTGTTGGATCTGATGAAATAGATAATGATAAACTTTACACCCAACCAGAAGAATGCTTGAAGGCCTACGAGAAGCTATCAAAAGTTGGTCACTTTACGCTTGCAGCATCATTTGGCAATGTTCACGGTGTATATAAACCCGGAAATGTACAATTACGCCCTGAAATACTTAAAAACGCACAGGAGCTTGTTCAGGGAAAACATGGCACCAAGGATAATCCTTTGGATCTTGTTTTTCATGGCGGTTCAGGTTCTGACAAGGCCAAAATAGAAGAATCACTTAAATATGGCGTGTTTAAAATGAATATTGATACAGACACCCAATTTGCTTTCGCAAAAGGTGTTGGTGAATATGTTTCCTCGAATGAAAAAGCCTTCATGCATCAGATAGATCCTGATAGCGGAGAGCCGTATAAAAAATCTTACGATCCACGCAAATGGCTGCGCTTGGGTGAAGAGGAAATGGTTAAACGTCTTGACGAGGCTTTCTCTGACCTTAAATCAGCTGGTAAAAGTCTGGCTTCTTACTAAATATTTTAGAAAAAACCACTTTATAATATATTTCCCAGACCCTTAGCTATTTTTTGTTGCAATAGCTAAGGGTTTTCTGTATATAATTAATGAAATAAAGTTATAAAAAAGGTGTGAGATTATGAAGAAAGTTTCAGAAAGCTATTGTCCTTTGGATAATTGTTTCTTGGTTGGCGAATTTAATGGCAACGTTGCCGGTTATGCTGAATTGTTTCAGGAGCGTGGATTTACCGAGGACACAGCCTGGGGGCGAGCAAACATTGCAGGTGCTGACGTTATGTTGGTACAACAGCTCGACAGTAATGAAGAGGTTGTATGTATTTATTCTGCAAACCCTGATAATAAGGATAATCAAATACAAGTTTTGCAGAGTTTTGTACCCCCTTCTGCAGGTTTTTAATACGCAATAAATCTTTATATCTCTTAGAAAGGATTGCTGTTCGCGCAGGAATCCTTTATTTTTGTGCTCATGAAATTCAGAAAATTCTCTATACAGGAAAAATTCCAGATCCCTTTGGTAGTACTTATTGCCCTTGGGGTGATTTTTGCAGCAAATCAGTTTGATTGGTTTGTTTCCAGTCCCGAAAAAAATGTTATTACACCTGATGCGAAGCAACACATTCTTTATGGGAGTGAAGATGGCGGCGGACATCTTTATGGACAGAATAAACCGTGTAAAAGCGAGTTTCCGAAAGATTGGTCGGGTGCCAAGATTATTCAAGTTACGAAGGATATAGCAGCAAATGATAATTCTGACTGGCGTCAGGAAGATAATGGGTATTTTGTTACTGAGCAGAGTGTTGAGGGTGTTGATGTCAGAGTTGTTTTAAACGAAGATAAAACGGGTGTTGTGACATCTTATCCTGTTAACGGTGATCGTAATCCATGCACCAATGACAACGAGCCTCAGGAAGAAAGTTCCCAGCAAGAAGAAATGTAAGGTTTTTACTTGCATTCCTTGCCTAATATATTTATAACCACAACGAATTCGAGTTTACGGAGAAGATTATGAAAGCCGATACACATCCAAATTACCATACCATTAAAGTCGTTTTGACAGATGGTACGACTTATGAAACACGCTCCACATGGGGAAAAGAAGGTGACGAGCTTCGCCTTGACGTTGACCCCCTTTCCCACCCTGCATGGCAAGGTGGTACAGGCAGAGTTGTTGAGAGAGGGCAGCTTTCCAAATTTGAAAAGCGCTTTGGATCTTTTCTATCCTCTGCCAAAGATGGCAAGTAAATAACAAAAACCCGCTAATCAGCGGGTTTTTTATTAAGCTCATTTTTAAAACAAAGTGGCGGTTTTAATCTCTGCTCTGCTTTGCAATTTTCTCTAATTCCTTTTGAACAAGTCTTTCCACTATCTGTGGCATGTTTTCGTGTATCCATTGTCTTAACATAGGACGCAAAAGGTCGCGTGTTATGTCTTCAAGAGTTACCTTTCCAACCTGCCTAGAAATAGCTACATTTTCAGCCAGCTTGTGAAATGCATCGCTTGTTGCTGTTGTTGCCAGATTTGTGAATAGCTCTGAATCATCATCGTTTACTTCTTCTTCAGCGGCGTCATCTTCTTCATAGTGTTCAACCATATCAACAGAGATTTCATCTTCTTGGTCAATATCGTCTTCTTGCACTTCATCAGTAAGGTCGAGAATGTCGTCATCCTCATCCTCGTCAGGACTGTCGTCCTCAACAGGGTCTTCTATAATGATTTCTTCCTCATCTTCTGATTCGCCCTCTTCTTCAGTCTGATCGGGGGCCTCGTCATCATCAGAAATAATCTGGCGTATGGAAGCCAGTATTTCTTCAATTGAGGGATCTTGATCCTGTTCGCTCATTTCCTAGATATCTGTGTTTAAATGGTATTTCTAAATCAGTGGATAGTTTCGCCTATTGCAACCTTCATGTCAAAGCAGGATTTATGACTTTTAATGTAATCCACATAGAAAAAGCTAAAAATTACAAAACAAAACCAGGTTCTGGTGCAAATCCATCCATATATGGGATATTTGCATCAAAAAGCGACTTCATTGAGACAATACCATCGTCATTTTTTGAAAATAAAGTTGCTTTACCCATATTTTCCCTTCTCTCTTGAAGTACGCACGCAAGTCTACCTCCCGATGAAAGCTGTTCTATCAAAGCTTCCGGAATATGAGCGCAAGCACCGTTGATGAAAATAACATCAAAAGGCGCATGCAAAGGACATCCCTTGGTTAGTAAGCCCGAAAAAACAACAACATTAGAGGCATCAAGTTGCAAAAGATTTTTTTCTGCCTGTGCCTGCATTTCTTTATCGTCTTCTATCATTACAACTGTTGTGGCTATCTTGGAAAACAATGCTGAGCTGTACCCAGTGGCTCCCCCTACATCAAGAACAACATCAGAAGGCTTTACTTCTAATGCTTGTATTAACCGTGCTTGCACAGCAGGTTCCATTAAAATACGGTTTGAGCCGATAGAGCAATCCTCATCACGATATGTAACAGCAGGACTCATATGAGGGGCAAAGATTTCACGCGGTACTTCACGAAAACTATTTAGTATGGACTGGCTTGTCACACCTGCCGTTTCTATCTGTCCGAGAACCATCATTTCTCTGTATTTATAAGAATCCATTTCTCTGCCTTTTAGATCTATATGATTTATACTAATACTCTTTTACTGTATCAGGGCTTTCTTGAGAAGAGATATTGATTAAAAATTCAAACAGTGTTAAATCGAACACAGTGGTTTTTAGGCGCGGTGGCAGAATGGTCATGCAGAGGACTGCAAATCCTTGTACGCCGGTTCGATTCCGGCCCGTGCCTCCATTTTATTGCATATAGATTTTTAATGATTGATCATACACTAATTTCACGTCAAATGACGTTTCGCTACATAACAGCGGTAGCGATCATGGCGGCGACAGTTATAATCAGTCATTTATTTGTTCAGCATCACCTCTCAATAAATGACAGTTTGGGTAAAGTTATTAATGTAAGCGGGAAGCAACGAATGCTATCCCAGCGTATAGCTTTGTATACTAGCTTTCTTGAGGCTAATCCCAGCTCTGAAAACTCCACACTCTATACGGATCAACTTCGGCAAGCAGTGACTCTTATGAAAGATAGCCACCAATATCTGACATCAGAAGATACTATGAACCTTATTCCCAACCCTGCCAAAGCTCCCATACATACACATTACTTTGAAGGGACTTACAATACAGATGGATTAGTTCGTGAGTATATAGACAGGGCTGAAAATATTTTGAACAAAAGGGTTGCCGGAGACAATATAGAAATAAGCCCTGCCGATTTAGAGTATATTATTTTAATGGCAGACAGCACATTATTAGAGGCGCTCGATAAAGCAGTAAGATTATACGAAGGCGCTCTATCGTCGTCTATACAGAGTTTCGAGAAAGTGCAGACACTTGCACTAGCTATAACTCTGATTATTCTGATTCTGGTCAGTATGTTTATATTTAAACCTATGACTACACGTATGACACACCAATTAAGAAGTCTTACCAAGTCGAACGAGGAATTGGAAAAATTCGCTTATATAGCTTCGCATGACTTAAAATCACCTCTGAGAGGAATTAGTAACCTCACAAGCTGGCTCATTGATGATGACAATATAAAATGTCTGAATGAGGACAATCGTGAACGGCTAGATATGATAAAGCGCCGCGTCGGGCGTATGGAGGTGATGCTTAATGATATACTTGAATACTCCCGAATTGGGAAATCGAAATTAGTTTTGGACAAAGTCGATACTAATGAAATTATTCTTCAAATAATTGATGATATGGGTGTTCAGGACAAATATAACATTAAAATAACTGGTAATTTACCTGTCTTAACCTCACCAAAAACACCAATTGAGCAGGTTTTTACCAATTTAATAAACAACTCAATAAAGCACCACCACAAACCAACTGGAAAAATAGAGATAAAATCTAGATCACTGGATCCCAAATATTATGAGTTTTCTGTAAGTGATGATGGCCCGGGAATTGATAAAAAATATCACGACCGTGTCTTTGAAATGTTCCAAACGCTAAAGTCTCGTGACCAAGTCGAGGGAACCGGCCTTGGCATGGCTATTATAAAGAAAATTATAGAGCAGGCCGGTGGGGAAATATGGATTTCTGAAAAAAGCGGTTCTAGTGGAACATGTGTAAAATTTACATGGCCTATGGTTTATAAAGACGATGTATCCTACTAAAAGGTCAAGGTGTCGGAATACCGCTTCCCGAAGATTGTAAACCTAAGCCGTCCTCGTAAATACGGTTAGGAAAGAAGAACTGATCATGAAAAATATTTGTCAGAAAATCATTATCATTTAAATAGTTATTACCTTTAGAAAGGCTACCAATATCTTTTAAGAGACCGAGTGTAAGGCCTGATGGATTTTTAAAAAAGAATGTGCTTAAAGCTGAGTTTTCAATATCAAAATAAGATTTTGTGCAAAAGTCGTCATATGATTTACGTCTTATGGGGTTTTGAAACCAGGCATTGAAAGCTGCTCTGAAGGGTGTGGGTGCATCAAAGTTTTTATCAGAGGATGAATGGGCCGCATTATTAAAAGCCTGCTGTATATCGCCATCACCCATTTTTTCCATTGCCAGTAAATATTCCTCCTCCCCTGTTTTATTATATAGCTCCCAGGCAAGTCCGCTCGCAAAAGCACTGGCATCGGCCTCTAACAAACGTTCAAGTTTAAGGGCGTCTTCCAAGGAAAAGTTGTTCCTTTTATATCCCAAGAAGAAATACTGCTCCACATGCCGCAGTTCATGTGCCATGGCAATGACTAATGTATGAAAGTCACATTCTGCATTAAGGCTAATCTCTTTGCCAGCTAAAAGGCTATTACAAAACGCTGCTGGCGTTGCCATATGATTTTCAAAAGAAATGTTAACATCTTCCATAACCCCAATTTCTATAGAGGGTTTTCCTAATGTCGTGGATTGTATGGTGCGCGCGATTTTGTCAATTTCTTCCAAATACGCAGTATCTTTAATTGAATCGGACGTGCCCATGTGATTATCCCCGTAATATTTATAATTATTATTTTATTTCAATAAATATTTACCATCTAAACTTAAGTTTCAATCAAAAGTTTATTTATGTATCAAAATACGGCTTAATTCTTGACATAAAAGGCCGTCTCTGCTCTACTCAGCTGATATAAAAATCACTAAAATAAAACAGGTGAAGTAATGACGTTGTCCCGCAATCAGTTTAGAAAAGAAATGAAACCACTTGCCGAAAAGCTTCTTAAGTATATTGAGGAAGAAGGCAAAAGTTATGGCGTTTCAGATGCTAAAATTTCTATACAGACATCTTCGGAAAAAGAAACTAATCTGCAGAATGAAGGGCTTACAGTTACTTCTGGTCTTAATCTGGGAATAAAAATAGAAATATTTGTGGGGCAAAGGGTTGTTAGCTTTCTTTCAAATTCTGCTGATTTCGAGGGTTTAAAACAAAAGATTGATCAAAACCTTAAAATTGTTGGCCTTGTGCCAGAAAATCCAAATAAAGGTCTTTTGGATCCCGATCTCATCTTTAAAGGTAGAATGCCCAGCCTGAACCTTTTCGATCCCACTGAACCTGATCCGAAAGCAGTTCAAGAGTATTTGAAGGAAATGGAAAGAGGCGCGCGTTCTGTTGAGGGGATAATGGCAACGCCGAGTGTACGTTTTATTGAAAGTAAAGACCATGAGCTAACACTGGCCACCAATGGCTTGGATATCATAAAGTCAGCAAGTTACTTCGCTGGTGTTATAGAGGCAGCCGGTGAAGACCTTAGTGGTAGACAAAGTGATTACCAGTACGGTCAAACCAGGTTTTTTAAAGACCTTCCAGTTCCGTATGACTTAGGTGTTAATGCAGCTACTAAAGCCATGCTCAAACTTAGTGCGGAAACGCCACAGACAGGTAGCATGCCTATTGTTTTGTCGAAAGAAGTTTCATCTAATTTCTATTCCAAAATGCTAAGCGCTATAGATGGTGAGAAAGTTATCAGTGATACCACATATTTGGCTTCCAAGCTTGGTCAAAAGGTCGCGAATGAAAATATCAACATAGTTGATAGGCCAAATCTTCGACGTGGTTTGGGTAGTTCCCCAGTTGATTCCACGGGTCAAAGGTCGAAACAACTTTATTTCATTAAAAATGGTGTATTGCAGGAATTTGCAATGTCTGCCAATGAAGCAAAAAAACTTGGAAGGTCACCCATTGGACGTAACAGCGGGCTTACAAATGTATCTGTTGAGCCTGGAAAAGAGACTGTTGATGAGCTTCTTTCTGATATTAATGAGGGCATTTATATTGAAGGATTTCATGGCGGTGTCACTAATGTGGCTCAAAACAGTTTCTCTGAATCTGCCAGTGGAAGATGGATAAAGGACGGAAAAATAACAGATAAGGCTGTTGATGGTTTTGTTTTGGGAGGGAAACTTAGCGAGATGTTTTTAAATGCCCGTCTTGCAAATGACACCCCTTCTCTTCCCGATGGGAAATCTACTTTTGTTGCCCCAACGACAAGGATTGATGGATTAAAACTTGGCGGTGCTGGCGGCAGCTAACCAATAGTGGTCAGATACAAGAAAATATAAAGCCGCCAAATAAGGCGGCTTTTATTGTTAGGCTGGACAAAAAATTTAGGTCAACCAACAGTCATCTTGTTAACTCTTATTGTCGGCTGCCCAATACCGACAGGCACTGATTGACCTTGCTTACCACAAGCACCAGAGCTTCTGGCAAGCGACAGGTCATTACCGACCATTGCGATATTTTGTATACATGTAAGGCCGTCACCAATAATGGTTGCTCCCTTGATAGGCTTCACCTTTTTACCATTTTCAACCAGCCACCCAAAGGTAACCTTCATGCGAAACTTACCTGATGTGGTGTCCACATTTCCTCCACTCATATGCTCTACAAATATACCTTTTTCAAGCGAACCTAGAATTTCTTCCGGCGTATGATTACCATTTTCGAAATATGTATTTGTCATGCGAGGCATGGGGGCGTGTTTGTATGATTCTCTACGCCCGTTTCCTGTAGGTTTCGCACCGCTCAGCATAGCGTTTTTGCGATCTTCCATATACATTTTCAATATACCATCCTCGACAAGTACGTTGCGCTGTGTAGGAATACCTTCATCATCAAATGGAAGGCCGCCTCTTTCGCCTGGCATATCACCCTGGTCTACTATGGTTACACCTTTTGCTGCCACCTGTTCGCCGATTTTGCCACTATAAACAGAAGTCCCGTCCCTGGTGTGGTCGGACTCAAGCCCATGGCCGACAGCTTCGTGTAAAATAACAGCAGGCCAGCCGTTCATAAGAACAAGATCATGTTCGCCCGCAGGTGCCGGCTCGGCAATAGAAAGAAGTTTTGCAATTTCCACAGTGTCTTTAATAAGAGGTGTAAAGTTATTTTCGTCAAGAACATCATCAGGGCAAACACGTCCTCCTATTGAAGCGTAATGGTCATAGGTATTACCATCCTCCCCTTTTACTGCAGCTTCGACACTAAGCTGGGACATTGGCCGTTCATCAGTCAAGATCGTACCGTCTGCCGTAATGATTAGAACATCCTTGCTTGATGAACTATAATTTACTTTTGCATTTGTAACAGAAGGATCTGACGCCAAAATAGCTGACTCAATTTCATCAATAA
>NZVS01000016.1 GCA_002701555.1 Alphaproteobacteria bacterium
CGTTATAAAGTCCATCTTCATAATATGTCAGATAAGACAGGCGAACGGTTCAATCAGCTTTTAGAGGCAGGAGCACAAGACACTGCTGAAACCCGTCTTGCAGCACTTAAGCATGTTATTTGGGATGACGAAGGGTATCACGGTGATGTCGACACATATGACGATCTACAAAATTCAGACCTGATTGATGTAATTGAGCGCAGGAAAGGTCTACCTGTAGCACTCGCTCTATTATTTATGCATGTAGCGCAGGAAAACGGTTGGGATGTAAGACCCTTAAATTTCCCCGGGCATGTCTATATGAGAATAGATTTTGAAGGTAACCGTCTCATTTTTGATCCATTCGATAAATGCAAACTTGTAGAAGCACATGATTTGCGCGCGGCTTTAAAAAAACTTGCCGGAGAGCAAGCTGAATTATCGGCCTCTTTTTATGAGCCAATGTCAGATATGGACACGGTTTTACGTCTGCAAAACAATAGGAAATCACGCCAGATTATGTCAGAAGACTATCAGGCTGCCCTTGAAACAATTAAAATCATGGGCTTTTTAGCTCCGAAAGAGGAACGTCTTGCTTTTGAAACTGCTGTTATGTACGCCCGCCTCAATAAAAAAGGTGAAGCTATAAAAACCCTCACAGACTATTTGGAAAGAACAACATCACCACAAGACAGGCAAGATGCTATATTATTATTGCACGAGCTTGAGAAGGATTCGTAAAATTTTCACCTATAAATTTATGTATTTATAGAGAAGTTTTTGCGGTGGCATCTTGTAATTTCTTGCATTCCATCTATGTTTGTTAGTGGCTCGAATCAAATATAAAGCCAGAAAAAAACATAATAAATAATTTTACTTTTGGAGTACTTAAAAATGCCTTTTCGTTTTTTCCTAATGATAGCTGCGGTTCTTCTTGTCACAGCATGTAGCGGTGATGGTGAAGAAGACATGATGGTGACATCACAAACAGATACAACAACAACTATGCCGGGTGATTATGGCGATGGCACATCAGTAAGTGGCGTTACTGGTACAGCTGTTCCTGGCTCACAACAAGACTTGGTTGAAAATGTTGGTGACCGCGTATTCTTCGGTTATGACAGTTCTGACCTTACAGGTGAAGCACGCTCAACTCTTGATCGCCAAGCTTCTTGGTTGCAACAATATCCAAATCTTTCAATTACAATTGAAGGCCATGCCGATGAGCGCGGAACTCGCGAATACAACCTGGCCCTTGGTGAACGCCGCGCAAACGCCGTTAGAAATTACCTGACAGCCCTTGGAGTTCCGGCTTCCAGAGTATCAGTGATTTCATATGGTAAAGAGCGTCCTGTTGTCTTTGGTTCAGACACTCAAAGCTGGGCACAGAACAGACGCGCAGTAACAGTTGTAAACTAAGGTTATCGTGAAGACTGTGCACAGATATACTAAATTTGCGAAAACTCCCATACTTATGGGGGTTTTTGTTGCTTCCCTTGCGCTTTCAATTCCTGTTCATGCGCAAAGCGATGTTAACAACCGTTTGAACAGAATAGAGCGGGAAATAGATACGCTCTCCAGAACTATTTATAAAGGTGAAACACCGCCGGCCGGATCATTAGCCGGTATGATGGATTCTAGATATCAAGCTAATATTGAAGTTCGTTTGAATTCCATTGAAGAACAAATGAGAAATTTGACCGGTCAAGTTGAGGAAGCGACCTATAAAGCAGAGCAGAACGAAGCTACGTTAAAAAGACAAATTAATGACATGGAAATGCGTTTAAACGCATTGGAAGGAAATAATACCCTCCCGAATAATGTTGAAAACGGATCTTCGGTCATGATCAACCCCGATGCAACGCCTAATGATCCGATGCAAACAAATTTGCCTCAACCATCAGACGATGCCTATTATGATTCTGACGGCTCTTCTTCTATAGATTCAACCATCCCGAATGCTGCCTCAAATAATGTGAGTGTTGCTTCTGCAAGTGCTGATGCCACCACATCTTACGAAGCTGCATACAGCCAGCTTAAAGCAGGTAATAATGAGGCTGCGCAACAGGCCTTTCAGAATTTCTTAATCGCTTATCCTGACGATCAGTTGGCAGCAAATGCTAGATACTGGTTAGGTGAGACCTATTACGTCCAGAACAATTATGAGGGTGCTGCTAAATCCTTTGCTGAAGCTTATAAGAAAAATCCTAAAGGACCTAAAGCCGCTGACAATCTTCTGAAACTTGGTTTATCTCTTAGTGGAATGGGACGAAACGAGGACGCTTGTGTGGCTCTTCAACAACTGGAGAAAGAGTTTGGCCCTACCCGTTCAGCTCTGGTTCGCCGTGGAGAGCAGGAGCGCGAAAAGCTGTCCTGTAGTTAAGCTTCAGTGTCTCAAAGTTTACTTCATTCGACTGTCTCTGATTTTTTTGACCTCTACATTCCCAACTCTAACGCAGTAAGAGATATTGCAGTAGCAGTGTCCGGTGGCGCAGATAGCCTTGCTCTTGCGCATCTTCTGAATCAGAAGGTCTCATCAGATCTTAGCCATATTGATCTGCATGTTTTAACAGTGGACCATGGTCTTCGACCAGAGGCGTCAGATGAGGCCGAGCATGTAGGGAGTATTGTCTCTTCATGGAAAAATGCCACTCACCAAATTTTGAAATGGGATGGGCGGAGTGCAGAGACAGGAATACAGGAAAAGGCGCGCAATGCAAGATATGATTTAATGCGAGAGTATTGCGAACAGCATGGCATAAAATTTTTGTTTTTAGGTCATCATGGCGGTGATCAGTTTGAAACCTTCTTTATACGCCTTAGTGCGGGAAGCGGTCCTGAAGGGCTTGGTTGTATGGCTCCTGTAAGTGTTCAGAACGGTCTTAATTTGTGTCGTCCCCTTTTATATCAGTCTCATGAAGATTTAGTTTCCTATTGCCAGAGAGAGGATATTGCTTGGTGTGAAGATCCAAGTAATGAGGATGATAAATATGAACGCGTTCGATATAGAAAGGCATATGAGGTACTTAGTTCGGAAGGGCTGAGTTATAAACGCTTAAACAAAACGCTTGAGCGCATAAGGCAAATGACAGAATCTGCACATGTATTTTCAAATGAAAAATATGATGAGCTTCTGATAAAAAAAGAAACGGATCGTATTCTTTTTAATTTGGAATGTATTAAGGCTCTCCCTCTTGATACGGTGTGCAGAATTGTAAAGAGAGCGATAGAAGAGCTTTCCGATGAGCGTGGATATGGACCACGTACTGAAAAGACAGAAATACTTACGAAAGATCTCTTAGAAGGCAAGGGTTTTAGAAAACGCACTTTAGGAAAGTGTATTTTTGAAGTCCTTGATGATGGAGAAAAATTTTCTGTCTCGAAAGAATGAGAATAGAAAAGCTTTCATAAAACCAATTATTACCATTGCCATGTTTACATCATCGGCACATATAATTATGGTACTAAGCTTGTAAACCTAAATATTTAAAGTGGATTATATTACGTGAACGGATTCGGCAGGAATATTCTTTTTTGGATTGCCATACTTTTAACTTTGGCATTCCTATTTAATATCTTTAATACGGCACAACAGAAAACAGCCGGTAAGGGCGACTCAATTGCATATAGTGATTTCATGCAAGCTGTTCAGGACGGTTCTGTTGCTGAAATTACGATAAAAGGTCAGCAAATAAGAGGGCAATATTCACAATCCGGTGATAATTTCACAACCCTTGTCCCTGAAAATGAGAATGTTGTTGAGCGTATAGGTGACGCACCAGTACGCATTAACGCCGAAGAAACAAATGACGGTGAAATGTCGCTATTCGGTATTCTTGTATCTTGGTTTCCCATGCTTTTGCTTATTGGTGTCTGGATATTCTTTATGCGCCAAATGCAGGGGAAAAGCGGCGGCGGTGCAATGGGCTTTGGAAAGTCCCGTGCACGTATGCTAACGGAGGATAAGAATAAAATTACTTTTGAAGATGTTGCCGGTGTTGAAGAAGCCAAGCAGGAACTAACGGAAGTTGTTGATTTCTTAAAAGACCCTCAGAAATTTCAGCGTCTTGGTGGTAAAATTCCGAAAGGTGCACTACTTGTCGGCCCTCCAGGGACAGGAAAAACTTTGATTGCAAAGGCTGTTGCCGGAGAAGCCAATGTGCCCTTTTTCACTATTTCCGGTTCTGACTTTGTGGAAATGTTTGTTGGTGTTGGTGCAAGCCGTGTGCGGGACATGTTTGAACAGGCAAAGAAAAATGCGCCCTGTATTATTTTTATTGATGAGATCGATGCAGTTGGTCGCCATCGTGGCGCCGGTCTGGGCGGTGGTAACGATGAGCGCGAACAGACCTTGAACCAGCTTTTGGTTGAGATGGACGGTTTTGAAGCCAATGAAGGGATAATTATTGTCGCCGCGACTAACCGTCCCGACGTCCTTGATCCGGCACTTCTTCGTCCGGGTCGTTTTGACCGTCAGGTTGTAATTCCTAATCCGGATGTGAATGGTCGCGAAGCCATTCTGGAAGTTCACATGAAAAAAGTGCCTCTGGCCAAGCGTGTTGAGGCACGCGTTATTGCCCGTGGAACACCGGGTTTTTCTGGTGCTGATTTAGCCAACCTTGTTAATGAGGCGGCTCTTCTTGCTGCGCGCCGTAACAAGCGTGTTGTGGGTATGGAAGAGTTCGAAGAGGCTAAAGATAAGGTCATGATGGGGGCGGAGCGACGTTCAATGGCTATGACTGATGATGAGAAAAAACTGACCGCTTATCATGAGGCCGGACATGCAATTGTTGCTCTTAACGAAGAACATTCGGACCCAATTCATAAAGCCACGATTGTACCGAGGGGGCGCGCATTAGGTATGGTTATGCGCTTGCCGGAAGGTGATCGTATTTCAGTATCAAAGGCCAAACTGGAGGCGGATTTGTCCGTGGCGATGGGGGGACGTATAGCAGAAGAACTTATCTTTGGTGCAGATGCTGTGACAACAGGTGCATCAAGCGACATAAAAATGGCAACAGATATGGCACGCCGTATGGTTACAGAATGGGGCATGAGCGGTAAACTTGGACCTCTTCGCTATGCAGCGGATCAAGAAGAAGTTTTTCTTGGTCACTCCGTAACGCAGTCAAAAAATATGTCCGATAAAACTGCCGATATTGTTGATTCTGAAATTCGTCGTATTGTGGAGGAGGCTTATAGCCGTGCCACTAAAATCATTAAAGACAAGATGGATGACCTTCATAAGTTGTCACAGGCTTTGCTTGAATACGAAATGCTGACCGGAGACGAGATCAAGGCACTTCTAAAAGGAGAGCCTATCTTGAGAGAAGATTATACTGATAAAAAGTCTTCCCGTCCGTCAGTGCCATCAGCAGGGGGTCTTGATATAGGGCCAAACCCAAATGGACCAGATGTAGGCCATGATAGTTGATAATTTAGAGCTTTTACTTGGATTATTAGTAAAATTTGCTTAAAAGAGTGTCATCATGACTCGTAAATATTTCGGAACCGATGGAATTCGCGGAACGGCAAACCAGTTCCCTATGACAGCAGACATGGCACTGAAGGCAGCCATGGCAACTGCTATCGTTTTAAAAGATCAAAATCCAAATGGTGGCCAGAACCGTGTAATTATTGGAAAAGATACACGCCTCTCCTGTTATATGCTCGAGCAAGCCATGGCTTCAGGATTTGCGGCCATGGGTATGGAGACAATATTGCTTGGCCCTATACCTACTCCTGCTGTTGCCATACTTACCAAATCACTGCGCGCAGATATAGGCGTGATGATTTCTGCATCTCATAACCCTTTTCAAGATAACGGTATTAAAATCTTTGATCACGATGGGTTCAAGCTACCTAACGAAACAGAGATAGAGATTGAAAAATGGATTGATAGTGATGGGCTTTACGACCGCCTTCCATCTTCTGAAAAACTGGGTCGTGCCAAGCGTCTTGATGATGCAACAGGGCGATATGTTGAGTATTTAAAAAGTATTTTTCCACGCGGTAAAAGCCTTCAAGGTTTGAAGGTGGTTATTGATTGTGCTCATGGCGCGGCGTATAAGGCCGGCCCGCAAGTTTTGTGGGAATTGGAGGCCGACGTAACGTCAATCGGCGTCAAACCAAATGGTATAAATATAAATGATAAGGTCGGCGCTACCGCAACTGAGCGCCTACAAAAGGAAGTCGTTGAACAAAATGCCGATATTGGAATTGCCCTGGACGGCGATGCGGATCGGTTAATTGTGGTCGATGAGAAGGGTAATCGAATTGATGGTGACCAAGTGATGGCGGTGCTAGCCCATAAAGCTAAAGCAGATGGTTGGTTACGTGGTAACGGGGTTGTCGCAACTGTCATGTCAAATCTTGGTTTCGAGCGTTATCTTGAGAGCGAAGGATTGAAGCTGGAGCGCACACCTGTTGGTGACAGATACGTGGTTGAAGCAATGCGGGAAAAAGGTTTTAACTTGGGTGGGGAGCAGTCAGGGCATACTGTATTATCAGATTTCACGACGACAGGAGATGGTTTGATGGTGGCCCTGCATATCCTAAGTATCTTAAGTGAGAGTGATGAGCCTGCAAGTGTGGTTCTGAAGAAATTTGACCCGCTTCCACAGATTTTAAAAAATGTGCGTTTTAAATCCGGGAAGCCTTTGGAAAAAGATGAGGTCGGGCAAGCCATATCCCTGGCAGAAAAAAGCCTGAGTGGCAGAGGGCGCGTTTTAGTGCGCGCGTCAGGTACAGAGCCTGTCATACGTGTAATGGCAGAAGGCGATGACGTTGATATGGTCGAAAAAACAGTGAATGATTTATGTGAGGCAATAGAAAAGGCAGCATCATGACAAATGTAACGGTTATAGGATCCCAGTGGGGAGATGAAGGTAAGGGTAAAATTGTTGATTGGTTGTCATCAAGAGCAGACACAGTCGTCCGCTTCCAAGGCGGCCATAACGCGGGACATACCCTTGTTATAGATGGAACTGAGTATAAATTATCACTTCTGCCATCAGGTATAGTCAGAAAAGGGAAAATGTCAGTCATTGGTAACGGTGTTGTGGTCGACCCAAATGCTTTGCTTGACGAAATCGATCGTGTAGCAAAGAAAGGTGTGGAAATCAGCCCGGAAAACCTGAAGCTTGCTGATAATGCCCATCTTATTTTGCCTGTTCATCAAGCCGTTGACAAAGCATTTGAAGCAGCACGCGGGAAAAGCTCTATCGGTACTACAGGGCGTGGCATAGGCCCGACATATGAAGACAAGGTTGCGCGCCGCGGCATTCGGGTGTGTGACTTGCGAGATAAAGACCTTTTAAAAGAAAAGGTCGAGCGTTTGATGGTTCACCATAATGCACTTCTGAAAGGGCTCGGTGCTGAGGAAATCACCCCTGAAAGCGTGATGGAAGGTCTAAACAAAATCAGTGATGAAATTCTTTCTTTTGCGTGTCCGGTATGGAAAATTCTGGATGAGGCCAAAGCAAAAGGCCAGCGTATTCTTTTTGAAGGAGCACAAGGATTTATGCTGGACGTCGATCACGGAACTTATCCTTTTGTGACATCATCGAACACTGTTTCGGCTCAGGCCGCAACTGGGTCGGGTGTGGGGCCGAAAACTGCGGGGTATGTACTGGGGATTACAAAGGCATATACGACACGTGTGGGATCTGGCCCATTTCCAACTGAATTGGAAGATAATACGGGTCAGAGACTTGGTGAACGTGGTCATGAATTTGGTACTGTCACAGGCCGTAAAAGGCGCTGTGGCTGGTTTGATGCGGTACTTGTGCGCCAAGCAATAAAAACAGGCGGTATTGATGGAATAGCGTTGACAAAATTAGACGTTTTAGATGGATTTGAAGAGATAAAAATTTGTACAGGTTATAAACTTGACGGCGAAACCCTTGATTATTTCCCAGCCGGACAAGCCGAGCAGGCGCGAGTGGAACCTATATATGAAACAATTGATGGTTGGTCCGACACAACTTATGGTGCACGAAGCTGGAAAGACTTGCCTGCAGCAGCCATAAAATATGTCCGTCGCGTAGAAGAGTTAATAGAGGCTCCGGTTGCGTTGCTATCCACGAGTCCTGAGCGGGACGATACGATTTTGGTACACGATCCTTTTCAATAACAGCCGGATTTCCAATAGCAGGCTTTCTTATTTCTCTAAATTGAAGTAGAATCATGGAATAACGCTACTTAACTTAAGTGGCGCCCTCCATCTTATTATAAAAATAATATGCCTGAACAGAAAAGCGAAGACACCAAAGAAGACGTTGAAAAACGAGATAAAAAAACTGATAGGCCGCAAAGCCTTTGGTTTAAAGACGTAATCGAAATTTTTCCTAATGAGCCTCTCCCTTACTTGGATAGGGGCCCCGTAAAGGCTTTTGCCGCAAAAGGCAAAAAAGGTGAAAGGCTATATGCTCTGGTTTGCACTGATAAAGGTTTGGTGCCCAGGATAGAAGATGTTTCTAAATTTACAGGCCTACAAACCCCTTTCATAGGTCTTTTAAAAGCATCGGGAATTATTTATTGGCCAGACCATGGAACTGAGGCCTACATATTTGTTTATGAAAATATTTATAATGCTCGCGTTTTGGAGGCCGGTAAACCTCTTGCATTAGGTGTTAAGGACGACATTATAAAATCAGTTGTTTTCCCATCAATATTATCTGTACTTGAAGATGTAAGATATTACGATTTCGTGCATGGGTCGATTTGTGCAGAAAACCTTTACTTTTTGTCGGGAAGTACATCATCTCAAACTATAACCTCATCCGATAAGATAGGCATGGGAGAATGCTTATCCTTGCCTTTTGGCTATGCCCAACATCCAACTTATTTAACGGCTGAGAGGTGTTTGTCCCACCCTGCCGGTGCAGGTACGGGAGTGGCAGCTGATGATATGTACGCGCTTGGGGCAACACTGGCTGTTCTCATGCGTAACAACGACCCTCTGAAGGGTATGTCGCGTAAAGAAATAGCTCAGGCAAAACTAGAGCTTGGTAGTTTTACAGCACTTGTCGGTAAAAATCGTATTATAGGAAGTATGCTTGAGCTAATGAGAGGGCTTCTTAATGATGACCCTTATCAAAGGTGGGATATAGAAGATCTTATAACATGGCGCGACGGCCAAAGGGTGGGTGTAAAGCAGCCAGGGGTTAAAAGATATAAAGCCAAGCGACCAATAACGCTGGTGGAAACGAAATATTTACGCCCGGAGATACTTGCCACTGATATGCAGGAAAATGTAACTGCGTCGGAGGGGTTAATTGAGAACGGTGAACTGCTTCAGTGGATGGAACGGGCCATAGGGGATAAGCCTTTCATACATAAGGTTCAGCAAGCCATAGACACAGGCTCGGGTATACATAACCCATCCTCAAAAGCATTAAAGATCGCACTTGTCAGTGGTGCGCTGGGTAATGCGATGCCTTTAATAGTAAACGAAACGTCCTTCTTATCAGAAGGTTTTGGAAAAATGATGGTCTATGACTATGTTCATGGGAAAGACACATCTTTCTACATTGATGTAATTAATAGTCAGGTTCTCATGTACTGGATAGATAATTTTACAGTCGGAGGTCTGGATTATGGAGGTTTGGCTACAAAACTGGGCAATTGTCACAGTTCTTTAAAGCAGCAGGGGTTGGGGTATGGCTTTGAAAGATGCTTTTATATTTTATCCGGCGACGCCCCATGTTTGAGTGAAACCTATAAAGATTACTATATGCGTAGCCCGGAAGATTTTTTCTGGGCATTGGATGATCTTTGTTTGAAAGGTAAAGTTCCCAGATACCCTATAGATAGGCATGTAGCGGCTTTTATGTCAGTGCGAGATCGCCAAATGATAGATGCCTATTTGATTGATCTGAATTCATCTGATGAAAAAATAAAAAGCCTGGCTCTGCTAAAAACTCTTGCAACCCTTCAATTCCGCTCGAAATTACCACCCGCGAAAGGTCTTTCCTCATGGGTGGCTGACACATTAGGCCAGTCTTTGGTAAAGTCTTTTCATGACAGGGAAAGACGGAAGGAAGTCCTGGCTAAGTTGCAGAAGCTAAAAACTGCAGGAAACATGGTTAAAGTCGCTGAGCTTTTTGATAACAATTCATCACTAAAAAAAGATCACAGAGAATATCTTGGCGCAATTCAAGAATATCAAAACTTGGAAAAAGAATTTAGTTTCACTGAGAAAATTGTAGCTAAACCGGATGGATATGGTGCAGGTGGAGGGCGTCAGATGGCCGCACTCCTTTCCGCATTAATCGGTGGCTTGATTATTGCAGGAACATTGGCGACATCATTGGGGTAATATATGAAGAATTGGAGAAAATCACTATTAACGCTATCGTTTCTGGGGTGCGCTATATTTTTCCTACCCTCGACTATCCTGCTTTTAACAGGGATGGCGCCCTCCATTGTGGCATCCTTTATTGATAAAACCAAAGAACGTTTGAAAGCCTTGACTGTGGGCTGTGTAAATTTAGGGTTCTGTTTTCCGTATTGGATGAAGTTGGTTCAAGGGGGGCACACTCCGGAAAAAGCTATGCAAATTTTAAACCCTGAAAGCTTGATTGTTATGTATCTTGGCGCAGGACTTGGCTATCTTTTGGAATGGATCTGCGTATATATTAGTGTAACGCTTACCCAGAAGAAAAATAAAAGTAGATTAAAGTCTATTGAAAAAGAAAAACAGCATTTGACCGAAAAATGGGGCGTAGAGGTGACGGGAAACTACCCTGTCGACGAACATGGGTTTTTAATAAAAACTGATGAGGCCAAACCTGCTGTATAGTGATTCATTATACTGATTTTTAAATCTTGTTTATCTGTCTTTTGTTTCAAAAAAGCCTAAAAGTTTAAATAAATTCAAAACGTTAAATGCTTAGAAAGATAAAGCTTTAAATAAATTTAACTCTGCATTAAAATTTATTAGCTTATC
>NZVS01000017.1 GCA_002701555.1 Alphaproteobacteria bacterium
ATATCCTGATTAACATAGCCTTTATGTGTATCGGTGGAGGATAAGGTGGCGATGCTTTTACCAAGTAAACGATGGAAAAGGGCGTCCAGGACAAGTGCCTGTTTTTTCAAAAGCTCGGATTGGTCGCCGCCTGTCTTTAAGGCGCCTGCCAATTGTGCCGTTACCCTATCAATTGCGCACTCATCCGATCCCGAAAAGGGCGCGGTCAGGGCATGCATCACTTGCGCGGAAGGATCGGCAGGTGGCTGTTCAGGTGTTAATGTGAGGGAGTTTACTGTTGTGCGGGGTGTGTGCGTCAAATCAGTCATATTTCATAATAGGACAATATTCCTATTAAGGCAAGTTTTATTTGGATTTATTTCTTCATTTAACGAAAAAGATCTTTCAAATGCTTTTTAGAAACCATCAAATTTTTATATTTTTCGCCACCATTTTCATCACTAACAAACGCAATGACGTCGATTTCAGAAGAGTAACCCAATTGAATACAAAAAATTTCTAAATTCTCCGAACATATTTCCCGCTTATCTATTTTGGTAGATAAGGGTTTAGCTTCATTTGTTCCAAAAAGCTTTAGTTCACCTGTGATTATGCAATTTTTAACGGCTTTGACCGCATCATTTTTACCATGCTGATTTTTCTGCAAACTGGTACCAAAATCGCTGGAATTTATGACCCATTCTAGAGAGTCTGAGATACTAATATTAGGTACGTGTTTATTTTTTTTCCACAACTGTGTTAAGAATTTAAAAAATGTGAAAGCAATATATAAAATTGCTGGCAATCCAATTGACATAAGACCAAAATATATAAAGTCATATGTAATATTGAAATTTTTGCTTTCATTTATATAGAAAGTTTCGGCATTTCCAAAAAGAGTTCCTAAAGCCCCCCAAATAAATGCACTAAGAGAAAGCCAAGACCCGATCTTTTTTAAATTATTCAACATACGTTTTTAAAATCTTAATATTAATCATGTTGATAGCATGATTTAAAGCTATGGAAAAGAAAATCAGTAAAGATATAAGCAATCATGCTTGTGCGCGCATCCATTCCTTTTTATAGTCCGGCACATGGTTACCTACGCAGTATTCAAAAGAGGCAGTAAGGTCAGGCGCACGCTTATGTCGCCCGCCATTTTATTCTGGGCGCTGCCTTATCTGATGATGCTGTTGTTAATCGGCACATTGGCGCAAGCCGAAATCGGGATTTACGAGGCGCAAAACCGCTTTTTCTCCTCCCTCATTTTATGGGTCGGGGCCATTCCCTTGCCCGGCGGATTGGCAGTCAGCGCGCTGATTTTCCTGAATCTGCTGGCCAAATTTATCTTTGACAGCCCGTGGAGCCTTAAAAAAACAGGGATAAATTTGACCCATCTGGGCGTTCTTGTCCTTCTAATCGGCGGTGTTTTATCAACAATGACACGCCAGGAAGCAGCCCTTCCCCTGCCCAAAGGTGAGGCGGTCAGCCAGGCCTCGTCCTATATCAAGGCCGATTTTCTTGTAAGAAAAAACGGCGATATGCTAAAAACGCTGTCTTTTGAAGATTTGTCCGTTGGTCAGAAAATTGAGGGTCTGCCCTTTGATGTCACGATGCAGATGGTGTGCGAAAATTGTGACATTGTCATGCGCCCCGAAAATGAAAGCCAAGGATGGCAGGGCCCGTCCGCGTCCATGAAGCTTGTCCCGTCAAAGTCAGAAAAGCAAGCCGAGGAAAACCTGCAAGGGGTGGCCTTTGAAATAGACCGTGCAAGTGATGCAGATAACGGAAAATACCAGACATTTTCGTTTTTCCCCCAACCGCCTGAAATAGAGTATGAGGGCGACATTTATCAGTTTACGGTGGAGCGCCGCGCGCTTGCCCTGCCTTTTGAAGTGCGCCTGAATGCGTTTGCGCCTGAATTTTACCCCGGAACACAACAGGCCAGATCCTATCATTCAGACATAACAGTCACAGACGGCAATACATCTTTTGAGGCGCGCATTGCCATGAATGAGCCGCTGCGGTTCAAGGGATATACACTTTACCAGACATCCTATTTCCAAAACGACGACGGGTCGCTGACCAGTGTTTTATCGGTTGTTAAAAACAGAGGCCGTATATTCCCCTACATCGCAACCGCGATTATACTGGCGGGTCTTTTGCTGCATGTTTTTGTTGCAGGATTTAAAAGAAGAGGTGAGGTGTGAGGCATACAAGACTTTTAATGCTGGCGATTATAGCCGTTTTCCTTTCAGTAGGAGTAGCCTATGCCGAGAAAAGGGTTCTTCCGATCGATGAATTTTCACTGCTTCCAATCCTATCCGAAGGACGCGTTATGCCTATGGACAGTTTTGCCAGGCATAGTCTCTACATGTTATCGGGACAGGAAAAATTTGATGGGGAAAGTGCTGTTGCATGGGTTGCAGATACTATATTCAACCCTTCCGAGGCAGTTAATGACAAGGTTTTTATACTACCCTTAAAAGACCGTCGCGTATTGGGGTTGGATATGCAGGGGGACGGCGCTTATAGTTTCGCACAAATAAGTATTGCCCTCTCTTCAACTATAGCAAGATTTCAAGAGATAATACAAAAGCAAGCCGAGGAAAAAGATTTGGGTGAGGATGAAAAAATCCTTATCAAATGGCATAATTCTGCCAGATATTATGCGCAACTTCTAAGGGCGATGAGTTTTGCTCTGCCCCTCGGGCTGGATGTGCCGGAAAATCTCCGTGCCAGAGGTGCACCACAAAGGTTTGAGACCTTTGCTGATGCACAAAGGTTTACGAGAGATATTGATGATATGATGGGTCAATTGATTGCAGAAAAAGGTGCAGACTGGGATAACTATACGCAAGAAGACAGAAAACTTGGCACCCTTGCCTTTCAGGTAAATGCGTTAAGGGAGGGCGGCCAAGGCGAAAACCTTTTTAAGGTGATCCCTGATATCTGGTCGAAGAGCGGCAACTGGGTATCTCCATGGCAGATTTATACCGCTGGAGCAGGTGCGCCGCAGACAAGTTCTTTGCTGATAGCGTGGCAAAATCTGGCAAAGGCATATAGCTCGGAAAACCACAAGCTATGGTCTGACACACTTTTGGAAATGCAAAAGGATCTGGAAGAGCTGGGCTATCAAAATTATGATGCTGAGCGGCTGCAAGTTGAAAAACTCTACAATCTATTACAGCCAATAAAGCTTGTGCTTGGACTTTTTCTGCTCTCTTTCCTGGCCATAATTGGATATTACAGTTTCGCCAACATTGCTCTTTTAAGAGCTAGCCAAACATTCTTTTCAGGAGGTTTGGGTATTTTGGGTTTCGCTCTTCTTGCCAGAATTTATGTACAGGCACGTGCGCCTGTCGGAACATTGTATGAGTCACTTCTTTTCGTGGCTTTTGCCGGGGGTGTTTTTGCCCTCATGCTTTACTCTTACAGGCGTGATTTGAGTATTTTGGCAGCAGGAATTTTCATTTCGCTTTTTTTATCTGGACTGTCATTTCCTGTTTCTGATGGACCGCAAACGATGACTGTATTAGAGGCAGTTTTAAATACACAATTCTGGTTGATGACACATGTTATTTGTATAACGATTGGTTATGGTTGGTGCCTTCTGGCCGCAGCCATAGCACATGAGAGGCTTTTTACGTTTTCGTTTAAAGATAAAGTGAATACAAAAACTTTGCCTCCACTTGGGCGCGCTCTTAAACTAACACTAGTAACGGCTCTGCTTTTTACTGCTATTGGGACAGCTTTGGGTGGTATTTGGGCCGACCAGTCCTGGGGACGTTTTTGGGGGTGGGATCCTAAGGAAAACGGTGCCCTACTTATAGTGTTATGGATTATATGGCTTTTGCATGGGCGGCTAAGCGGCCATATTAACAGACTTTTTATGCTTGCGGGAACAGCCGTGTTGTCAATTATTGTCGCGCTTGCATGGTTTGGGGTTAATCTTTTAAATGTCGGGCTTCATTCCTATGGATTTACCAGCGGACTGGCTGGAGGGCTGTTTGCATTTATTTTTATTGAACTATGTATTATAACTACGTTTGTAATTAAGATTCTAAGAGCTTAATCGTTATTCAAGGCCACATTTAAGGAAACTAAAAAAACATGTCCAAAAATATAGTTATCATTATTGTTATTATCATAATTGCGCTTGGCCTGACCTTGTTGGTGGATGCATCCCGCAAGGATGTGAACGAGGTGCCTGTTTCTTTGGATAATCAAAGCGAAACTTCCGATGCAGAAAATGAGGCTACGAATGATATTATTTTCAAAACATTGGATGGTGGCGAATATGCGCTTTCCGAATCAAGGGGGCGCGTGACATTGATCAACTTTTGGGCTTCGTGGTGCCCGCCATGCGTGGCAGAGCTGCCCGACCTGATTGAGCTGGCTGATGCACATCCCGATATGCTGGACATGATTTTTGTATCTAATGACATGACCCAGCAGGCTATTGATAAATTTATGGCCAATTTGCCGGAAGACATACAGGAGCGTAAAGATTTACACAATGTGGTTATGGCCTGGGACCCTAAAGGCGAAATTACGCGTGATATTTTTCAAACGCACCAATTGCCTGAAACGGTTATTCTTACGCCTGAGGGTGATATTGACCGGAAAATTGTTGGTGTGACTGACTGGAGCGGCCAAGAAATGAATGCATATTTGGCTTATCTGGCCGGTGATATGGAAGAAGCCCTTCCCGAGCAGACTGAAATCATCAACGACCCTGAAGAAATGTCAGAAGAAGATGTTGAAGAGCTGACTGTAGATCTTCCAGAAGGTACAGAAGCCAGCGATGTGTCTGAAGATGTAAATACTCCTCCATTAGCAGAAGAGGGAGCGCTGGCTCCAACCGAGCAAGAGCCACTGGAATAAGTTATCGATATTAATCTGTCCAGGGGTTTTTTGATTTACGGTAAGGCCGTTGGCGCGTTAAAGATTTTTCCGGTGCGCGGTTTGGTTCCAGCGGATTAGATGCCGTTTCAGGCCGCTTCATGTCCAGATCAGGCAAGGGTGTATTGGTCATTTTTGAAATAGCATAGACCCGCCTTTCAATGGGTGGATGAGTAGCAAAGAGCCCCAAAAACGGCACGGAATTTTCAATACACATCATCTGGATATCGCCGGAAGTTGCCTTTAACTTATCCATACCGGCAATGCGCATCAGTGCCGCCATCATCGCTTCGGGCTTTTTGGTCAGCTCAATGGCCCCGACATCGGCCATATATTCGCGTTTGCGCGATACGGCAAAGCGGGTGAAAAGTGTTGCCATATACCCAATCCACAAAATGGCGGCGATAATAAAAAAGACAATTACCATACGCCCGTCACGTCGACCGCCGCGGCGTGGCATAAACATGGCAAAGCGCAGATTTGACCAGACAAGCTGCGCGGCAAAACCGATCATGCCTGTGAAAATAATGCAGATCATCAAAAGACGTACATCACGGTTCAGGATATGGGTCAATTCATGCGCCAAGACGGCCTCTACCTCATCTTTCATCAGGGAGTTTATCAGTCCGCGCGTGACAGTTACGGTAAAGGATTTCTGATTGATGCCACTGGCAAAAGCATTGCGGGCATGGCTTTCAACGATGTTTAATTTTGGTGTCGGAATACCTGCTGTGATAGACAGGTTTTCAAGCAGATTATAAAGTTCCGGTTCTTCGGAGCGTGTAACTTCACGGGCATGGGCCAGCTTTGCTATCATTTTATTATGGAAGAAGTATGATACAAGAAACCATATTGCCACCGCCGTCAGCAAAAGCGGCCAATATTGCAGGAATACGCCGTTGCCATGAGTGGTTGCAAACACGGCACGCTCCACCCCATATGGTGCAAGGCCCCAGCCAATTGCGGCCCCAATAAGCCATAACAGACCCAACATGATAAACGGATAAAGACCCATCAAGGCCAGTGACCAGAAATTATTATTCCAGATATGTGTTTTTAGACCGATTGCGCCGAGTGCCATAGAAAAAGGCCGCTTTTAAAACTTAACTTCAGGTGCTGTTCTAACCGCTTCCTCAAGCTTGTCATCCAATTCAAAAAACGGTTGCTGGTGAAAGCCAAACATTTTCGCAACGATGCTGCTTGGGAATTGTTCAACCGCTGTATTATATTCGGAAGTGGCGTTATTGAAGAAGCGGCGTGCGGCAGCAATTTTATTTTCAATATCTGCAATCTCGGCTTGTAACTGGCGAAAATTGGCGTCAGCCTTTAAATCAGGGTAATTTTCAGCTACCGCAAAAAGATTGAGCAATGCTCCGCCGAGTGCGCCTTCGGCATTAAGGCGTTCTTGCTGGGTGTCGGCCTTTGACACACGGGCGCGCGCATCTGTTACATTTTGCAGAGTGTCTTGTTCGTGAGAGGCATAGCCTTTAACCGTTTCCACCAAGTTGGGAATCAAATCAAAACGCTGTTGCAACTGGACATCAATATCGGAAAAAGCGTTTTTACGTGTCTGACGCAAAGCCACCAAACGGTTGTAAAGCACTATCCCGAATAATACGGGTGCACCCAGTATCAATAATATTATTAGTAATTCCATGACGATGTTCCTTTCCTTTGAAAAAACCTCAAAGCTTTTAAAAGGATATAGTCTTTTTACCCGTAAAAAAAGTCATTAAAATAAAGAATTGCACTTTGATATTGTATCCATATTTGCGTAAAATAACTGTTAAGGGTAAACTCCTTTCACGTGAAAATTCTTTTTAACCCGGATTTTAATTTTATGCGCTGTATCTTGATGTTTTGCCTTTTGGCGTCTATGGCAATATTCTTGCCATCTGCCGCCGCAAACGCACAAGCGGCCAATGTAACGACAAGTGATTACCCGCCCTATATAAAGGGGTTGGCTGATAAGGGGGCGCAAGTCCGGTATCTAGGTAAAAATCTAGGGTTGGACAGCTGGCTAACTGTTAAGTCCGGAAAAGTCCAATATGTATATGTCACGCCGAATCAGGAAGCCAATATCGTTGGTATTTTATTGGATAAATACGGGAATCCTGTAAGTCCTTCGGGTCTAGATAATCTCGCACAAAATGCGCCACTTGCGGGTGGGCCTTTGTCTTCGGGTCTGAGTGCTAATGAAGCAATGAGCGTTGCGCGTAAAACATCTACAAACGCACAAGAAAGCACGTCTTCAAAAGCAGAGATGCTTTATCAGGCCTTTGAAAATACGAATTACATAGAAATCGGTCAGGCAGACGCACCGTTGGCCTATGCATTGATTGATCCTGATTGTCCGCATTGCCACGCTTTTATGAAAGAATTACTGAATAAGAATGCATTTGAAGAAGGCCTGCTCAGGATGCGCGTCATCCCTGTCGGGATTCTAAGCGGAAACAGCTTGGCGCGTGCTGCCATGCTTTTGAGTATGCCTGATGCCGGGCAGGTTCTTATTAATCACATTAATGGTGATGAGAATGCAATTCCTGTAAGTGAAGACGTGACATTGGCGGGCGTTGAGACAAATATGCGTCTGATGCAAGACTGGAATCTAGATGTGACACCATTTTTAATTTACAGATCAGCATCGGACCAACTGAAAATAATTCGCGGTAAACCAAAAGACATTAATACATTTCTTAAGGATCTTGTTGTAAACTGAGTATTCATATGCCATAAGGCTTTGAAAAGCTTACCTTCAATACTATGGACAAAAAACACCAAATATTCCTGCAAGTTTTTGAAAAACTGGGTACGCCTTTAGTTGCAGCAGTCAATGAGGTGACCGCGCGCAATGGTGGAAAAGCGACTGAGAAAGAGGATGCTGAAAAACTTGCGCAGCTTTTGACCGCTGTGACCAAGGCCAGTATTGAACTTTCCGAAAAATCAGATCTTACACAAAGTGACGCTGATAAGGATGACTTAAGGCTGGGGCTAACCTCTGTTGTTACACCCTTAATTGCAAGCCTCTACCAAATGAGTGGGAAAATTCCCGCTGGAGCAGATGCCCAAAGGTTTTCAGAGGCATTTCAGGCACTCGCCTCTTACGTTGATAACTTTGTGTCTATTAAAGATGCCGCCAACCGTATGAAGCAAATTGAACAGGGTCAATTTTTTGCAGATGAAAATCAGATTCGCCTGCAAACCCTGAATGCGTTAGTTCCGATTGTAAACTCGGTTGTGGCCTTTCCGTTCGGAGAACAGCCGGGCAAATTGATCCGTAAAGTTACCGATAGATTGCTGGCTGACGCACGTGAAATTCAGGGTGATATTATGTCGGATTTGCCCGCTGGGGAAAAAGAACATGCCCAGCTTTCTTTGCTTAAGGGTCTGGTTGTTATATATGCACAATCCCACTTTTCGGAAATGGCGAGAATTGTGTCTTCCCAAGACCAGCAAAAGCGCGAAGGTAGCGGTATGACGATGGAGCCTGTTTGGAAGGCTTATGATGCCCGCATTGACATGCTGAAAGTTTTGGCCGCGGCTTTGAGTGATCAGGAGTTGGGGTCAAGTCAAGTTGCCCCCCAACAAGCTGCTCAGGAACAACCTGCCCAGACACAAATGCAACAACCACAGCAGCAAGACCAAGGACAGCCACAGGCTCAACAACAAGTACAGCAGCCAGCCCCAAATCCTCCGCCTACTGCGCAGCCACAAGAACAACCGGCACAATCAGGTGGATCTGGCGGTGGCAGTCCAATGTCATTTTTTGCCAAGAAGAAACCATCTGATGATACAAATGATGGGGATGCTGCCTAGATGACAAAAGTAATAGCCGCATGCCTCTTATTGGCCGCACAAACATATAACATTCCACCCGCAGTTTTGGTCGGGATCCTTCAGGTTGAAGGCGGAAGAGTAGGACAAGCCGTTGGTCCGAATACAAACGGTTCTTATGATTTGGGCCCGATGCAGATTAATACAATATGGGTGCCGCAACTTGCCAATTTTTGGGGCGTAAGCGAACAGACCGCAATGGCCTGGATCAAAGATGATGCGTGTACCAATATGGGGGTTTCGGCCTGGATTTTGCGACAGCATGTCAATAGTACAAATTCACTGTCAACTGCGATCGGTCATTACCACTCCAAGACGCCCCATTTGAGCTATGCATATAAGTCTAAGGTCGTCAGTGCTATGAAACAAAAGGGTCTTGTCAGGCCAAAACGCTAAAGTTAAAGGATTTTAAAGGCTTAGCTGTATAAAATTGCAGAGATGCCGGATTTGGTTTAAAAAGTAGGGCTTGTCACAGCCGCAGGAATATAGGACAGTTATAAATAACGTTTCGTTCTTTTAGAAAACTCAAAAAACACATGAAAACATTTCGCTTATTATACACATATTCAAAAGGATTTACGGCCTTGGCGGTTCTGTGTCTCGTTGCAGCTTGCCAGCCCGGCAAACCTTACAACTATAAGAGCCCTCAAGTTGTTGCCGACCCAGATAAAGTATCGGCCCAGCTGGCACAAGCTGCTGATCAGGCATCACAGGCCTTGCAAACACTGGCTGCAATTGAGCAAACACGTTCTCCCGAGGTAACAATGGAACCAGCGGATAATGTACCGCTTGAACTAAGACGTGCCATTACGCTTGACTGGGTTGGTCCGGTTGAAGATGTTGCAAAAATTGTTGCCAATCGCGCTAGTTATCAGTTTGCAACTATCGGCGAGCAAACCTCTAATCAAATGGTGGTTACAATCGATGTTGAAAATAAGCCTATCATAGATGTATTGCGTTCAATCGGACTTCAGCTAGGTAATCGTGCTGATATTGTTGTTGACGCAGCCACCCAGACTGTTGAGCTACGTTATAATTCGCAATTCGAACAGGACAACGTGCCGTTTTAAGCAATGATTAAGTGTCGTAAAAAAAATCTATTTGTATTGCTGGCTCTGGCGGCTTGTATGTTGGTTGCGGCTTGCTCAACCTGTTCAGCAGCAGAACTCGACCCGCCGCCAAATAAAGAATACCTTCAAAGCCAGCGTTATGATGAATCGGTGACGGCTCTGTCACAGGAAATGCCGCTTGATATCAGGCTTGAGGCTTTAAAAGAAGCGGCCTTGTCTTATGGCGCGCGCGGAGGCCTTGCCTGGAGAACTTACTTCATCCGTCAGGAGTTGAATCAAAGTGCCTCGCAAATGGACAAGATTTATAATTTCAGGCAACTACTTATTCGCGCTCCGTCCGGTTTTGTCATTGAGCCGCCTATTGTGTCTGAGGCGCTGGATGCAATTATTATTGAAGGTGACGGGCAAAAAGCGGCCGTTTCAGATACGATTTATAATATTAACCGTAATGCGCGTTTCACCTCGACGGCCCGATCTTGGAGACAATATCTGGAACGTGACTGGGGTGAAGTGGAAGACCCTCCCGGGATCTTGTTGCCGAGAACAAAAGAAGAAATTGTGCTTTGGGAGCGTCTTGTCGATAAGGGATGGGACGAAGGAATTGAGCAGGCCGATGTTATTTTCGAAGAAGATCTGAACCGCCTTAATGCTGATTTTAAAGGTATGATACGTTACAAGAAACTTTTAGCGCAGGGAATGGTTTCCCCACCATATGCCTTGATGGTTAACCGTGGTGTAACTGGCGGCGGCGAAGAAATGCGTGTCGGTGACCGCGCTTTGGAAATTACTGGAAAACCCGCCCTTATTTCGGAGACTGGTGAATGGCGTCCCGTAAGCCGGTAAGTTTAGTCAAAGGCGAGGACAGCGCCGGTCGAATCTACCCAGACGAACCTGACCGTTTTCGTGAAGATACGGTCGACCCTTTCCTGACATGGTGTGTTAAACAAGGCTCATCCGATATTTCCATTCAAACAGAGCGCGTAGTCTATAACGATATTTCAGGAACACTCTATCCAGCAACCTATCGAAGTATGGATGCATCTGACATGTCAGCCTTCCTGCACCGTATTTACGGGCCTGATGCGCAAGCCCGTCTTGCATCAGGCAAGGATTTGGACGTGTCTTACGAGATACGACCAGATCGCTATAGCCGCATTCGCTTTCGTGTAAACATAACTGCTATACAGGCCAAAGGTCGTGATGCAGCACAGATTACAATGCGCGCATTGCCGACCGAACCTCCTAAGATGAGTGATTTAAACATTGAGCAACATATCATCGATAACTGGGCGCCGCGCCAAGGAATGGTTGTAGTAACAGGTCCGACAGGTTCTGGTAAATCAACTTTGCTTGCCGCTGGTAACCGTATGCTTTTGGAGCGTGCAGAAGGGTGCGGTAAGATGCTAACTTATGAGGCACCAATTGAATTTACCTATGACACAATAAAATCGCCGCGCTCACTTGTGTCGCAATCTGAAATACCGCGCCATCTGGCAGATTTTGCACATGGCGTAAGAAATGCCCTGCGCCGAAAACCGAATATTATTATGGTAGGTGAAGCGCGTGATCGTGAAACGATATCAGCAGCTATCGAGGCGGCTCAGACAGGGCACGCAGTTTACACAACAACGCATACGACAGGTGTGTCATCAACTGTACGGCGTATGATTTCATCCTTTGAAAAGGAAGAGCGTGGTGAGCGTGCTTATGCTTTGATGGAAACTTTGCGCATGATTGTAACCCAGTCCCTTGTCCCGAAAGTTTCAGGCGGGCGCATGGGTATCCGTGAATGGATGGTTTTCCCTGATGAGGTGCGTGAGAAATTGCTGGATATGAATTTCGAAGAATGGACAAACGAGATAGAACGCATGATTCCATCCTATGGGCAAACTATGAATAAATCAGCATCGGACGCGTTTGAAAATGGTGATATTACCAAGCGCCACTACCTTCTTCTTACTGGCGGCGGGGCTTAGCCAAATAAACCTAAGATTAAGATTTAGGGTGTAGGCTTAAACAAAGTATGGCGAAAAATCAAGTACAAGACATGCAAGACCAGGTAAACTGGCACTGGCGTAATTCGATGCGTCCAGTTCGGTTTTTTGCCTTTGATGCGCGCGCCGCCGTATCATTTCTGTTCCTGCTGGTATATTTCAGAATGATCACTTTTATTTTTGCAATACTATCGACATTTGCATTTTATATGCTGGAGAAATACGGACTTACATTTAACTCTGCTATGCGCCGTTTCAGGTCATATCTGGCAGGTAACAAGCGCCCCGCATTGATGAGTTTCGGACGGCGACGTATGAAAGACTTTGGATAATTTTTCCCAGAGCTAAACAGTAAAATTTTATTTCTAAATTATTTAACGAGAAAGAATAACTGCGTTGTTTTGCTCTATGCTGCGGCGAGCCTCGCGGGCAGCCATAAGTGCTTCTTGGCGTGTTCTTATTTCCTTCATTTCGGCAATTTTACTGTTGAGATAGACATCAAGTGCACTCAGTTGTGAACGGGTACGCGCCACGCCTGCCTGGCTCGTGATCAATGACGTATAGAATTGCGGTCGCGCCGTGAACATCTTAGTCATGATTTCAAGGCGGGTATCTTCGGATACGCCGCTACCTTCAGGAATAAGCTCATCAATTTGTTCTTCATCGAATTCAAGATCATTTCGCAACATATTACGCATTTCTCTGGTTCCACCTTCAGGTCCGGGCAGTCGGGTTGCCGCAATCGCGGCAAAATCCTCGGCAAGCACACGTTTTTCCCTAACAAGTCTCTGATAAGTTGTTGCGTAATCGTCACGCTGATTTTCATCTGTAACCACTTGGGGTGATAGTTGAGGAAGCGGGCGGATTCTGTTTGTTACATAGTTTGTAACCTCGCTTGGATCAGCAGCAGTTGAACTGCTTAGAGCTGTTTCGGGTTTTATATCAGTGTATATTTTATCAGGATCAATGTTTGTTTTACAAACTTCGGCAAGGGCATCGTTGCCTTCTTGACCTGTACATCTCTCGCTTAAATTTGCTATGTCATAGCGTAACCGTTCAGGCTCGCTCAGACCGCCGGGTGAGCCAGTACGTCCTATAGCGTTGTCGTGAATGATTTGAGCCAACTCTTGTTGATCTGCTTTTCGTTTGGCGCGCTGGTTAGGCAGATCTTTACTCATACTTACATACTCGCACCCAACTTGCGTCACACGTGCAGGCTCTACTCCCTCATCAATAATAATGTCATTAGCAGAGGTGACCGTATCAACATGAAGCTTTTCATCACTCATTGCGGATTCGGCCTGGGATTTTTGAGCATCACCTGCTGCAAGTTGTTCTGTCTGTTTCATTAGTGGTGCTATGAATTCGGTCTTAACAGCATTTGATAAATTTCCAAAGGGTAGCCCTCCGAAACCAAAACCCCCGAAACCGCCAAACTGTGCACGCGATGAAACCGGATCCCACAGAAGAACAACTGCGAGTATCAGTGTAAATAGAATATAAAGAAATTTTTTTATATCTTTTTTCATGCGACTTTTTTATTTCCGTCTTTATCTCAGCTGGTCAATTCTGCCTTGAATATCATAATCAGCAATCTTTTTACCCAATCTGCTGGCAACAAGGTTGCTATAACATTGCGCCAATTGAAAATTATAATAGCTGTCCCTTGCCTGCATGCCGGAAATCATCATATCTGCACGCAAGGCATTACTTTCAGGACCAATTTGTCCGACTCCAAAAGCGGCACTGTTCAAATAATTAATTTGATCATCTTTGATCGTATAGGCGCTGACCCCGCGGGCCGAGGCTTCTTCTTCGCTCATACCATTTGATTGTCTTATTGCAATTTGTTCAGGTGTAGGATTATCGTTTTCCATGACCATGCGGTTCTTCATGGTAAGAGTGTAACAATACTCGGCCAGTTTCTGTTGGGCCATATATGGTCTCGCCTCAGCAAGGGCAAGTTGTGTTGACTCATTTTCGTAAGTATCTGCGGTCACATCAGGTAATTGGGTAGAAAACAGGAAATTGTTATTGTTTACAAAGTTTTGCGCTTCAGGAGACAGGTTTCCGTCTGAATCAGTTTCCATAGAAAGCGTTTCCGCATGCAATGATTCTCCGAGAACTGCATTATTATTTGTGCCTGTGTCCACATTACAAAAGGCTTTTTTAGTTTCATCAGAAGGATCAATATTCTGACAAGCTATATTCTGACTATTTTGAATATTTAAGCTTTGAGTGGCCTGTGCGGATCCAACTGTTTGTGAACTGCTGGACAGTCCCGTTGACATAGCTGTTGTCATGGCTGCATCTGATTCTGCATCTTTTTGAATAACGGGCTTGGTCGTTGTAGCCAAGGCGCACGCCTCCTCATCAACACGAAGGGAAACGGCTGTCCGTGCGACATGCTGGTTAGCGGCGACGATTTTAGAGTGTTCGTTTTCACGCTCGGTAAATGAAGCTTGTCTTTCGGAATAAGCCATTTGTGATGCACTAAGCTGTTCTGTCATTTTCATTAAGGCAGGTAAGACATTGTCTTCCCAGAATGTTTCAAGCATAAACTCTCTATGATCTCTAAATTCTTGGCGTATAAACCGTCTTATTTCGGCAAGATTTTGTGCTTGGGCAACTGAAGTAATTCCAATAAGCAGGACCACCAGCAAAAGTAATAGGGAAAGAAGTTTTTGTTTTTTACTCATAATGTAAACCTTTTAATCCTGTTGGTATGGAGCCCTGCTGTCAGAGGCATAATATTCGGCAGCCTCGTCGCGTAAATCCAGCTCGTTAATCATCACCAGATTGGCCGCTGTTTGTTTTAATGTTTTATACGTCTCGTATTTCAGCATAAGATTGGCGGCATCCTGAAGAACAACCTTTCTTTGTAAATCAGCAGGATGATTTACATTTTCCGCTGCTTGTCCTGCACCGTTGTTCATATAATGTGTCAGTACTTTCATTTGTGCCATAAAACTGGGTCTGTTATTTGGCCCCATGATTGATTCCATTTCGTCTTCATCTATCCCGCCGCCTTGTGCCAGAATAGCCCGTATAAAATCTGCGGATTCGCCGGATCCTTCTTGATAGAGCGCTGCCTGTGAAGAAACACTGTAACAAGCAAGCCCCTGCACAGCTGCAATATCATTAATATCGCGCAAAATATCCTGTTGCTGGGGATCTCTTAGCAATACTGGCGATGGATTTGGAAGACTGGTTGTTTGACAGATATTCTCGTAAAAAGCGAGCAGATCCGTTTCCTCATCTGTTGTCACGTCATCACTGAAATCAACATTGGGATATGTGTCTTGCGTATAGAAATTTGGAAATAAATCCCCATAAATACGTGTACCATCATCAGGTGTTACGCCTGTGGCCTCACCAACCGCACCATTCATCGATTCCCCAGGCTGATAAATTGTTTGAATTTGCCATAAATTTCTCTCCCCCCTTACGCCGGGTCCTTGGGCACCAACAGTACCAGGTAAGTTGAGAGTGGAAGTAAGGTTTTGCTGTGAAATACTTTCTGCTGCTGCCCTCATTTTGACATCACTTGAAACAAGCCCAGACGCCGCTGTTTGACGTTCGCACAAACCCTCTGAAGGGCGCATTTCTTCAGATGCATCAGCAACTTGCTGGTTTGCGGCAATCTCTACATCTGTGGTGTTGTGCGAATCAGTAAAACTGGCCTGTGTTTCAACCTGTTTCATCTGCCCTGAAGAGAGCTGTTCCGTCATTCCCATCAAAGCAGCCGTCCAGTGATCGGCAGAAAGGTCGTCGAGAATAACTTCATTGCGCGTTTTTATAAAAAACTCTTGCTCAATAATCCTTTTGATGGCTGCAGTACTAACCTGTGCCACGCCCATTACGGGAAACAAGAGCAAGATTAATAGACAAAGAAGAAGCGTTTTTTTCATCGGCTTCCTCCTTGTGTAGATGTTTGCAATATATTCCCGCTTATGATCTCCAGCCTGTCGTTCAGTTCGGCTCCTACCATAACAGCCATGGCGCGTACGGATTGCTCCTCTGCCTCAAGGCCTTTGCTGGAAATTTGCATGTTCAAAATTCTGTTTTGATTGACTTGCCGCCTTACACCCGCATCACTGGTTATACTGTCCGCCATGGAGGCAGGAGTTAGTATGGACATCATGTTTGCTTTTAAAAGTTCGTTTTCGCTTGGCCCGTCGGCATAAAATTGATCCTCGATTTGCTCTTCGCTCAGACCGGATTGTAATAGTGTAGCTTTCATTGTATCCGGCATAGCTTCACCACCGGGGGAATAGAGGCTCATTGCGCTCGCGACATTTTCAATGCATTGACTTTGTGCCATTTGTAATCGTTCTTGCCTGAGCCTGACCTCTATATAGTCGGGATCATCAGCGACATACAAAGGCGGATTATCAATCGGCTTGAGATTGCAGAGATTTTTTATATAGTCTTGTGCTACACCATTCGATGCATCGGCACTATTTATGTGTCCTAAGGCAGGATTGGTTGAATGAGCATACATAGTGGAGGGGTTGACATCTGCGTTTTGCAGGGCGCCACTTGCCTCACAATCAACCGCGGAATTCATATCACCTGAATTACAATATTTTGTTCGATACGAATGTACTTCGCGCTCGTTAAGGGTATCCGGTCCATCGCCACCAATTGTTCCGGTACGGCCTTTCATTATATCAGAAGCACTGGAAGTTATGGCTTCATGATTGGCCCGTGCCGAAGTTCTTGCGGATGCTATTGTTTGTCGCGTAGATATCTGGCGACAAAGCCCCTCGTCGGGTCGCGCACTTTCTGCTGTTTCTGCCACAAGTTCATTTGCCGCATTTTCTGTCATAGTGTGGTTGCGACTATCTGAAAAAGAAGCGCTTAGTTCGGATGATTTGGACTCACCTGTGTTAATTTGCTCTGTCATTTTCATCAGTGCGGGAAATATATTGTTTCTGGCAAAGACGTTTATAACCCATTGTTCGTGCGCAGCGCGCTCGGCCCTGAAATAAGCTTTAAGAACTGCATCTGAAAATTGTGAGGAGGAAGGTCTGGAAACAAGAGTCATCAGGATACCTATGCAAAGGCATAGAAACAGACCCCTTTTCACCAGTATCGCAAAACGACCCTTAAACATTTGTCCTCTTTTTAGATTAAAATCCAATATCAGCCCTATTTTAGCATAAGATACCCGTATGTCGTCAAAAACTTTGGGTAAGTCTATATGAAAATTTATTTTTTAATATAAGGAGATAACTTGCCATTCATTAAAAGTCGTCATAAACTGTGCTTTGGAAAGATTCATTTCCAATTTATCTAAAGGCTTTTAATCCCTCCGTGTAATATTATATACTTATCCTAATATGTCCGATTCATCCGATACCCCAGATCAAAAGCAGCCACGGCAAACCGGCAACCCGAACCCCGTAAAGCGCACGGGAATCAAAAAGGGTCCGCAAAGGCGTCCCGCCGTTGATACAAGAAATACCTATGAGGACACCACGCAACCGGAAAAGCCTTTGAAGGGTCTCGCCTCTGTTATTGTCCGCAATGAATTTTATAAAGACGGTTATCGTGCACTCAGAACATTGGCTTTAATTCAGGGGGCAATTATACTTGTTCTCATCTTTGTCTTGTTTTTTGTTTTCACAACCAAAGATACGGATTACGTCTATTTTGCTACGACAGAGGACGGCCGCCTTGTGCCTATGACGGCACTTAACGAGCCAAATCTGAGTAAGCCTGCGCTGATGTCCTGGGTCGCTCAAGCCGCGACTGAAACAATGACCTTTAATTTCCGTGATTTTAGAAAAAGTTTGCAGGAGGCATCGCGCCATTTTACACGCCAAGGCTGGGCTAGTTTTACGCAAGCTTTGCAAAATTCAGGCATTATTGAAACTGTCCAAAACAATAAGCAGGTTGTGTCCGCAGCACCTTTAAGCGCACCGGTAATAGTTCAGGAAGGAATTGTAGATGGCCGCTATCAGTGGAATGTCGAGATGCCGATGACGGTGACTTACGAAGCTGGTTCGCAATCTAGAAGTGATACATTTCTAATCAGGTTTGTGGTCGTGCGCGTTCCCAAGCTTGAGAGTCCAAACGGGGTTGGTATTGAACAATGGGTTGCTGTCCCTCAATAATAACTATTTTTACAAAGAGTCCTGAAATTCAACATTTTAACAAAAAAACTTCTCAACCTTTTGCTCTGTCGTTATGATAGCAGCGCAATATGCGGGTCGTCCCGAAAATTAACCTCAAAAAAAGAAATCCTAAGGCAGAATAGATTTGTGAGACAAAAGCAAAAACATATCCCCGTTAAGGGCATGATTATTCTTTTTGCAGGGCTTCTGGCAGTATTTTCTGTTATGCCTCTAGCGGCCTATGCTCAGGCGCTTCCCCCATTGGAAAATATTGACGGGGATGTAGATGCGGATCCTGATCCTACGCTTCCTACATTAAGGGGATTTATAGATAACGCCATACCACAAAGTGATACAGTTGATGGCAATGACGGTGGCGTCCCTGCAAACGGGAATTCAGGGGCAGGTCCTGTTGATGGCAATGACGGTGGTGGTATTTTGCCGCCCACAGGGCAAATGCAAGCTCCTCGCTCACGAAATGTGACGTCACAAACTGAGGCTATTACTGCCACGCCTGTAAATCCTAATGCGCCTCCGGGGATGATGCTGCCAGTGCAGGGGGGTCTGCAGGAGCCTGAATTATCACCTGAGGAGCTTGAAGCCGAATTACGCGAGGAAGCTTTCGATGCCTCTGTGACCGGGCTTTTGCCAATAACACCGGAAGAGATAAAAAGATTTTTAAGAACATATGATGATACACAAGAAGCTGTTCAAACACCGATTTACGAATATCCCGAGCCTGTAACCGGTGTTGAGACGCTATCACTTGAGCCAGGCGCTCTGCCGCAGGAAATTGCAACAGCTGTCGGATTTATTTCAACCGTTACATTTGTCGATCTCGGTGGTGATCCTTGGCCTATCCGGGATATTGGCTGGGCAGGTGATTTTGAAATTCTCCAGCCTGAAGAGGAAGGGAATATAATTCGTATAACCCCGCTATCAGAATTTGCGCACGGGAATATTTCTATCAGGCTTGTAGACTTGCGCGCTCCCATCGTGCTGACATTAAAAACAGTTCGTGACAGGGTGCAGTACAGACTGGATTTGCGAGTTCCTGAATATGGCCCTAATGGTGCACCCTCTGTGATTGATGTCAGCAACAGTCTCAAGGCCGGGAAAGGGGAGCTGACTTCTGTATTGCAGGGTGTTCCGCCTGAAGAGGCGGAGAGGCTGGTTGTCACAGGGGTTGATGGGCGATCATCAGCATACCGCCTGAATGGATTGACCTATTTCCGTACACCGCTTACACTTCTCTCGCCCGCCTGGAGCAGTTCGGTCCGATCTGCTGACGGAATGACTGTTTATGAATTAGAAGACACGCCTGTTTTGCTTCTTAGTGATAAAGGAAAAATGGTTCGTGCCTATGTGAAGGAAAAGGAAGTTGACCTCAATGAGTTCTGATGTAAACGACCAGGAAGAAGAATTTGATATCGAGGATCTCGATGATGATTTTGATACCTTTGAGGATAGTAATGGCAGCAGGTCACAAAGCCCTCTGGTCAAACTGGGTATTATCGGCGGTATTATAGTCGTTGTTATAGTCGGAATTTTATTCTTCGGCGGAAGTGGCGAGCCGACGAATCCATCTTATGTACCGACAGGCCAGGAAGATTTGCGCGAAGATGCAGGAACGTCAGAGCTTAACCCGGCGATGCGTGAGCAGATTGAGCAGGAAAATCAGGATCGCCTGAATCAGGCCATAGATACAGAGGAAAGTTTTTTCCCCACGCCGCTTGATCCTGTCGAAGATCGGCTCAGCGCTGAAATTTTAGAGCCTGAAACGGAAGACCCGCTCGACCGCTGGCGCCAGATACAAGAAGAGCGTCTTGCACAACAACCTATCCAGCCAGCCCAACCTGTACAACAGGGACCGGATCCTGTCGAGGTTGCACGCCAACAAGCTTTAAATGATTTAGCGCAAGCAATGTCTGCGCAAATGGGTGAGATTTTGCAGACACGTTCTATACAACCTCTAAATTCAATGGTTGTTACAAGCTTTCGGGATGAGGAAGCAACTTTAGGTCAACAGCAAGGCTTTGGATTGGATGGAGCCCAGAACGGCCTTCAAAACGGCCAACAGGGAATAGCGCCCGTACAGGAAGTTACACAGCTTTTATCAGCGGGTACGGTAGAATATGGGCAAATGTTGCTGGAAGCAAATTCAGATATTCCCGGTCCTGTTCTTGCCCAGATTGTAACCGGACCGTTTTCGGGTGGTCGTGTCCTTGGAAGCTTTGATCGTGAGGACAGATATCTTGTCATAAAATTCAATACTGTTGTCTACGAAGGCATAAGCTACAATATTGATGCCATTGCCGTAGATCCGGATACGACATTAACAGGTATGGCAACGGATGTTGACCGTCGCCTGTTTGAACGTATCATCCTGCCCGCTGCGGCCAGATTTATAGAGGGGCTGGGTGAGGCCGTAGCTGATTCTGGTGATACAACAGTTGTTGTAAGTGGTGAAACTGTCATTCAGGATGAAAACGATCTTGATGTTCGCGAAGAAGTTTACAGCGGGGTCGAAGAAGCCGCTCGTGAGCTTGGGGACTTTTTGGAAGAAGAGGGGCGTACACGTGAAATTCTGGTTCGTGTTCGTGCCGGAACGCCCCTGGGTATCTTGTTCCTGCAACCTGTTTTTGATACAGATGCAAACACTGGGGTTCAGGCGCAAAACTCTGTGCAGTCACCGCAATCCCCCTACCAGCAAATTAACCCGTATCAGCTAAACCCTAACGGAACAACACCCGCCGTTCCCGTAAATGGTCAGGGATTAACTATTCCTCAAGGAACTGGAAGTATAAATATTAATCTCGGACAGCCCGGACAGGCAAATGGTTTTAGTACTGGCCAGTAGCGCCGCAATGAGTAAAAGAATTTTAAAATTAAAAGGACTATCGGAAGGTAAGAACAATGAGTGATTTTTCAAAAGATGATGATAAGGATCTGGACCTCCAGGGAGATACAACAAATTACTTTGAGGAAGATGATTCTTTAGACGCCTTCGAAGATGACTATTCCGATATGCCTGAAGATCACGAATTTGAAGATATGGGACAGGGTATACCGCCGCAAAACGCAGCCAAGGCTAAATTTGCCAAAGCACTTTTGTATACAATTATTGGTGTAGTTGTTCTGGGCGGGGCTTTCGTTGCTTATTCAGCTCTTTTCTCTTCTCCTGAAAACGGTTCGGCGATACCTCCCCAGCAAATGGAAATTACAGAAGCGGATCAGACTATGCAGGATAATTTGGCAGGCATAGAAGACCCGCTGCAAGATACGAATGATTCTGCGTTACCTCCTGTGGCAGAAGACGGTACTGATCCTAATGGCATGGCGCTTCCAGGTGACATGGAGCAGCAGGACAACATGGATATGGCTGCAATGGAAGAAGACCCTTTTCAACAACAAGACCAGAATATGGAGCCAAATGAGTCAGGCTTTGGATTTGATGAAGGGCTGAATGATAACCAGCAAACACCATCAGATGATTTTGGATTCGATAACACAGCCGACCAAGAGAGCGGCTTTGGAGTAGATGAAAACAATCAGGCCAATATCATGGCGGATGAGACTGATATGCAGGGCGAAGCTCAGCAACAAGCAGATGTACAAGCCAACATGCAAGCCGATATGGAGCCCGATTTTGCTTTGCAGGAAAATGAAGGCAATGTTGCCCCCGCGCCTGAAGTAGAATCCGAGCCTATGGAAATGGCACAAAATGCACCTGCCCAGCAGGATGGCGAGCCAATGGAATTTCGCCCGATGGACGATGTGACAGCGCAAATACAAGAAGATGCCGCAACAGCGACCCAGCCTCAGCAGAATGATGCGCAAAATAATGCTCAAAGAGAAGCCTTTTTGAGAAGCATGCAGCAAATGACACAGCAGATGAATCAGCTATCTGCGACATTGCAGAATATGCAAAGCAATATGAACTCGATGGAAGTCAGGCTGAATGCGCTGGAATCCAATTCAAATGAGGCTGCACCTGTGCAGGCACAAGCGCCGACAGTGGACACTTCAGAATTGGAGCAGCAGATTGATCGCTTGCAATCCAAGGTGTCTTCACTTGAAAGCAATGTAAGAGAAAGAGATGCAGAGGCTACACGTGCCGCAGCTGCCGCCGCCGCGGCGCGCAGGGCTGCTACTACTGCACCTGCACCTGCACCAAGACCGCAGGCCGCCCCCGCACCGAGCAGGCCGACTGTCCAATCCGAGTCAAGTGTTAGATGGACATTGCAAAGTGCCCAGCCCGGTAAAGCGTGGTTAAGGGCAAATGGCAGTTCTGATGCGGTCACTGTGACAACCGGAAGTTCCTTGCCCGGACTTGGCAATATCACCTTTATTGGTCAGGAAAATGGACGCTGGGTTGTACGTGGCACACAAGGGCAGGTAACTGACTAAGGTCAGTGCCGCCCCTTACGTCTAAAAATAGATAAAATTTTAGATTAATTTTTTATTTATCTTTTTATGGCAATATAGATGGAATAGGGCTGTTTATAAAGTTATAGTTAAATCACATAGTTAGCGGCCTTAATTGCACAATGTGGCAAAATTATGGTCTACTATGACTATAGCGATAATTAAAGGGTGGATATGATTTTATCTAAAGCAGGATCAAATCTCGTAAAGAGTTTTCAGGCCAAGTCAGTGGCCGTGAAGCTGTTTG
>NZVS01000018.1 GCA_002701555.1 Alphaproteobacteria bacterium
AAGGGAAGAAAAAAGCTTTCCGCATAATTTAACCCGTAACCCTTTTTGTAAGGGTTATGGTGCATTGGATTTTATAATGCACACATTAAAAAAAGATATTACACATATCGGCCGTTTGAAAAAGCGCGCCGATTTTTTGCGTGTTCAGTCCACAAAAACGCGCTGGGTTACACCATCATTCGTTGTCAATGTGCTAGAGCAGGAAATGGATGGAAAGGTCTTATGCGGATTTACAGTGACGAAAAAAACGGCCTCTAAGGCAGTTGATCGTAATCGTATTAAAAGACGTTTACGCGCTTTAGCAAATGATATTATAGGACAAAAAGGTGCGACAAACCGTATTTATGTTATATCAGGCCGTAAAGATGCACTTGAAATACCTTACGAGCGGATGAAAAAAGATATGCTGTGGGCGTTAAAGCGGTTGGAGTGCGTGACCGAGAAAGCTTAAATCGCATCCCTTAATGGGCGCTCAAGAATCTTGTCTACGATTTCCCGAGCTGTTTTTTCTCCTGATAAACAGGCATGCACCCCCTCTGATATAGGCATTTCAACGGCATTATTCTTTGCTAATGTTATTAAAGCCTTTGCTGTGTGAACACCTTCTGTCACTGAATTACGCTTTGCAAGTATTTCTTTTAAAGTCTCGCCTGAGCCTAATGCATAACCAAGCGAGAAATTGCGTGATTGCATGGATGAGCATGTTAGCATCAGGTCACCAACACCGCACATTCCCATTAATGTAGTTTTATTTGCACCAATCGCCGATGCAAGTCTTCCCATCTCGGCCAGACCTCTAGTGACAAGTGCGGCGCGTGCACTTTCCCCGAAACCCAGACCATGGATAATCCCGCAACCAATAGCAATTACGTTTTTGACGGCACCGCCAAGCTGTGTGCCCAAAATATCGTCAGTAATATAGATGCGTAATTTCTTGGTATTAAGGCTTTCTCGCAACGAGCGAGCCATATCTTTTGTTTCACATGCAAGTGTCATTGCGCTTGGCAAGCCCTTTGCAATTTCAGATGCAAAAGTTGGCCCTGTTAATACAGCCACTGGATTTTCTGGCATTTCTTCTTGGCAGACACGTGAAAGCAAATAGCCTGTTTCAATCTCAATCCCCTTTGAACAAAGGACAATAGGCTTCTGACTATCAATGTGGGGTTTTATAGATTTGAGAGTGCTGCGGATAAATTGAGCGGGAACAACAATTAACAGGATATTTGCCTTAACCGCCTCGCTTAGATCACTTGTCGCTTTTATGGCAGATGATAATTCAAAACCTGGCAAGAACAGGCTGTTTCCATTCTTTTCCCGCAAGGAAGTGACAACTTCTGTTTCGCGCGCCCAAAGTGTTGTGTCTTTTTCTGCCGATGCGAAATTCTGCGCCAGCGCTGTGCCCCATGCACCTGCGCCTATTACTGCAATTGATTTATCATTTTTGTTCATATTTCTACCCTTAAATTACAAGCTGCTAAACTACCCATTTTTCCGAGCTTTGCCAAGAGGCCATCTTGGGCGCGCCTTAAAATCAAGTGTGTCCACGAGCCCTAAAGCATAGCGCTCGTGCGCTGCCCAGGCGATCATTGCACCATTATCAGTACATAAGTTTGGGGGTGCGATATCGAGTGTGATATTATGTGTATTTGAAAAATCAGTCAGTTGTTGTGCCAAATAGCGATTGGCGGCAACTCCGCCCACAACAGCAAGACGAGCGCATTCTTTTCCTATATGTAATTTATATAGCTTCAGGGCGTATTGGCATCGGTCAATTATCGTTTCCACAATGCAATGTTGAAACGCAGAGGCAAGTGCCGCGGCCTCTGCCTCTGGAATGAGTCCTTCCGGAAAAGCCTCGATATGCTGTCGCATCGCCGTTTTCAAACCGGAAAAAGAAAAATCGGCATGTTTTGCACCCAAAAAAGGCCGCGGTAGCTTGTATGCTTTTTCTTTTTCCCGATCATCAGATTTAAGCGCAAGTTTCTCAATTTCCGGCCCTCCCGGATAAGGCAACCCCATCATTTTAGCAGATTTGTCAAAAGCTTCTCCCAAAGCATCATCGCGTGTGGTGCCAAGTAAATGCATCTGCGTAGCGGACTCAACGGCCAAAAACTGGGTGTGACCACCTGATACAAGAAGTGCTAGATAGGGAAATTCTAAATTTGAGGTGAGGCGAGGTGTCAGTACGTGTGCTTCAAGATGGTTTACAGCAATAAAAGGCTTATCAAGGGCAGCAGCCATGCCTTTTGCAGCCATCATACCCACCATAACACCGCCGATCAGGCCTGGGCCGCAGGTTGCGGCGAGTGCTGTTAATTGTGTGGGCTCAAGTTTTGCTTCTCTAAGACATATTTCTATAACAGGAATTATTTTTTCAACATGTTTACGTGCCGCAATTTCAGGAACAACCCCACCGTGGGCACGATGGGTTTTCATCTGGGAATATACATGATGTGCACGTATAGTCCTGTCGCTGTCAATGATGGCAGCGGCTGTTTCATCACAGCTTGTTTCTATGCCTAAAATAATGGTTCTCATAGATGGATTTATAACATGGAAACGGGAGGTTTTGGCAAGTGCTGGTTTTTGTAAAGATTGCAATAAATCATATGATGGTATAGTCATGGGAGTTTGCAAAAACAGGTAATATTACAAGATGTCACAGAAAGTAAAAATCGGTACCCGCGGAAGCAAGATGGCCCTAATTCAGGCCACTGACGTAGAAGCACGCTTGAAAGCTTTAAATCCGGATATTGAAACTGAAATTGTTATCATCAAGACATCAGGTGACTGGAAACCTGGCCAAGGTGAGCAGAAGCTTAGTGAAGCTCAGGGCGGAAAAGGTCTTTTTGCCAAGGAAATTGAACAGGCCCTAATGGATAAAAAGATTGATATAGGCGTACATTCTGTAAAAGATATGCCTTCATTTCTTCCCGATGGCTTGGTTATGGAACATTACCTTGAACGCGAAGATTGCCGTGACGCTTTCGTGTCGTTAAATTTTCATTCTGTACACGATCTTCCTCCAAATGCGGTGGTTGGGACATCGAGCGTTCGCCGACAGGCTTTTTTATTGTTAAAGCGCCCGGATATAAAAATTGTACCTTTCAGGGGAAATGTACCTACGCGAATTGAGAAGATGAAAGCCGGACAGGTAGATGCCACAATTTTAAGCTATGCCGGGATGAAGCGGATAGAGGTCGAGGACATGGCGGGTGCTTTATTTGAGCCACATGAAATGGTGCCTGCCTGCGGCCAGGGTGTTGTAGGAATAGAGTATCGTAAAAGTGACATCAAACTAAAAACTTTGCTGGACCAGCTTAACCACAAGGAGACGTCTATTTGTGTAAGTGCAGAGCGTGCCGCCCTTCAGGTGTTGGATGGCACATGTCATGCGCCTATCGGAGTTAATGCAACCTATGAAAATGGATATCTATTCATCAATCTGATCGTTGCCCGACATGATGGAACCGAATTTTGGCAAGCAAAGGAATCAGGCAAATGTGATACTGAATCCGAAGCTATACGCATAGGACAAGATGTCGCAAATATCGTAAAGAAAGACGCAGATCCTGCTGTATTAAAAATATGACTGCTTCCAGATCTGGATCATCTAAAGAAAAGTCCTTGTTACTTATTACACGCGCTATTAATGATGCAGATAAATTTATAAAAAAGTTGCCTTTATCTGATCAGACTGTTTTACCATTTCCTCTCTATGAATATGAATATTTTGATGAATTAAGTTCAAGTCTGAAACCACAAAATTTTGAATATGTGGTTGTCACCAGTTCCCAATCTCTTCCCTTTTTGATCAAACATAAATCAATCTTTCAAAGATGCAGTTTTCTTTGCGTAGGCTTTAAAACTTCTGAGAGACTGGAAGACCATGGTTTTAATGTCGTAGAAAAGGCAGCTACTGCTAAAGACCTTTCTAAGATTTTGAGAAAACCAATTGCACAGAAGTATCTGTATGTAAGGGGTCGCGAGATAAGTTTTGATTTTAAAACATTCATTCAACAGAAAGGCGGCTCATGTGAGGAAGTCATAGCATACGGAACCGTACCTGCCTCACGACTTCCTGAAAATTTAAAAGAAAAAATATTGTTGAGTGAAGAGCTGATTATTACACTTTTTTCTTCAAGAGCCGCTGAAATATTAGAGAATCTTCTTCTTATAGAGGGGATGAGTGCAGTGCGTACACGTACAAAGGTCTTGAGTATTTCTAGCAGAGTGATAAAGTCACTAAAGCAAACAGACTGGCAGGAAATGTATGTCTGTGAAACACCCGATGTAAATAGTATGTATGCTTTGATACAGCAAATAAGAAAGAGAAAGACATTAAGGAATTCAGACAATGAGTACAGATAAATCTCTTCCCAATGCCCGCAAAATTATCGCCCGTTTCGGTGGAATACGCCCTATGGCAACTAAACTAGATGCACCCGTCACCACTGTACAGGGGTGGAAAAAAAGAGACGTTATTCCGGCAGCGCGAAGGGATGAAGTATTGCAGGCCGCTAAAGAGCATAATATTGACCTAAGTGACTTTACAAAAGCCGGCAGCTCAACGAAGACATATCAGCCTGATGCAACAACACCGCCAAAGGCAACAATAGTAAAAGAAGAAAATCTTGAAAACACACAGGGTGTTCATACGAAAAGGCAGATCGACTCAGAAGCTGCTACTGGAAAGCTTGTATTTGTAGGCCTTATTGCAGTCGTAGCATTTCTGGTTGCTGGCTTGATGACTATGGCCCCGAAAGTCAAGGTCGTATCTGAGCAAGCAGACAGAATTACTAAGCTTGAGCAAAAGGTAAATACTGTCGAAAAGGAACAGACACAGATTGCAGAAAACGTACCCAATAACTTAAGTGAGCGTCTGGCAAATTTACAAGAGCAGGCCATCAATGCTGCACAAAACGCGCAAAATATGGCGAGCCAAATGACACCGACCTTTGAAGGGGCAACTTTAGAAGAACGTTTGGGTACATTGGAGAACCGCGTAGGCACTTTTCTTGAACAACAAGGTTCTATCGATCTTGCAGGACTCTGGTCTAACTTTCAGTCACTAAGATATTCAGATGGTGGCAAACAACAGCTTGATACGGCAACAGAAGACCTTTTAAGCTGGATAAACCGTCTTCAAAGCGATGAGGTGACCGTAGAAGAAGCTCTCCCAGTAATACGTGAGGAAAGCCCTTCAATTGAAAAAACATTCGAGGGTGTTCAAAATGATGATTTGAAAGCGGCGGCTTTGCTTTTAGCGATGTCACAAATGCGTGACACTCTTGCACGTGACAATGAGTCCTTTGAAACTGATCTTGAACTTTTGCGTAAACTTGTAGGATCTGAAAACCCGGCCCTTTTGGCCTCTATCGAGAAGCTGTCGCCTCATGCACGCGAGGGTGTCTTAACCCCTGATGGTCTCTCTGAAGAATTTCGTGGCATGGCAGGTGAGATTGCAGTTGCATCGATTCAGGGAGAAGATGTTTCTATAAAGGAAAAGGCCAAAGCGCGCCTTAACGATCTTTTAAAACTTGAGAGGGATGGAGAAGTTTTAAACGGTACCGACAGTCAGATAATAGTAGCCCGGGCACAAAACAAGCTTGATGATGGTGATGTTCAAGGAGCTATAGCCTTGTTGCAAACACTTGATGGGAAATCTGCCCAGAAGGCCAAACCATTTATGGAAGAGGCTGAGCTGACCTTATTGGCGACTCAGGTACAAGAACTTTTGTCACAGAGCATTGAGACCAAGCTGAGATTAAATATGCCGCCAATTCCGTTGGAAGAAGCCACGCTTGAAGGAAATACACCTGAAGTCATTTTGGAGAATATAAAAGAAGCCGTGCCTTTGGGTGGTAAAATTCAGGAAGACCCGAAATCAGGTTTTAAAATCTACAAAAATTGATTGAAAGACAAACCGGAGTAACATGCTCAAAGCCTTATGGACACTTGCTAAAGCACTGACAGTTCTTGTGCTGTTCCTCTTTCTGGCTAATCAGGAGGGGGATGTAAATGTAAACTGGGGTGAATATACTCTGGAAGCAGATCTTGGTCTCTTTCTTGTAGCAGTTTTGTTTTTTGTTTTGGCTGCGCTCGTTTTCCAAAGCTTCTTTAATCTCTTATTTGATGCGCCGACACGCCTTAAAAGATTTTGGCGGGAGAGATCAACTAAAAAGGCCATGTCCGCAATGACACGCTCTCTTGTGTTATTATCAGCCGGTGATTACAAACATGCAGCCTATATGTCGTATCGTGCCCAGAAATTACTACCTTCTGATTATGACAGCAGTACAGCGGCCTTCATAGAAGCCCAGGCTGCACAACGCCTAGGTCAAGATGAGCGCACTTCACAAAAATACAAAGACTTGCTTGAAAATAGGGATGCGGCATTTCTTGGTATACGCGGGAAAATGCAATCGGAACTAGAGGCGGGGCATTATGAAGATGCTTTGAGAATGGCGTATAGTGCTGACGAAATGCATCCCAAGCAACCGTGGATTTTAAAAACCGTCTATGACTTGGAAACCAGAAACAGAAGTTGGGAAAAGGCTTATTCCAGAATACCCCAACTTAAAAAATTAAAAGTTCTAACGCCCGCTCAAGCGGATAGAGATGCCAAAGCGTTGCTGGTCGCGCTTGCAGATATGGAGAGCGAAAAAGATAATGAAAATCAGGCTATATCTAATTTGAAAAAAGCTTTGAAGGTTGATGCCGGCTTTACTCCTGCGGTTAGCCGATTAATATCTTACGAACTAAAACACGGTCATAAGCGTCGTGCTAAAAAGCTGATAGAAAATGCGTGGAAATTAACCCCGCATCCTGATTTGGTTAAATTCTGGGACAGGCTTGCCCCGGAAAATAGTGCTCGTAAAACAACGGCACGTTTAAAATGGTATGAAAATCTGGTTGCTCATAATCCAAAGGCGGTTGACGGTCAGTTGGCGGCCGCACAAGTGGCTATAGATGACGGACTGTGGAATGAAGCTAGGGCTTATTTGTCAATGGCGGAAAAACTCGAGCCAAGCCGCAGGGTTTACCGCCTATGGGCAGAATTGGAAGAATTGTCTACGAGAAATGATGAGGCAGTACAGGCCTGGTTAAGGCAAGCTGCAAATGCCCAGCCGTCGAAAAAGTGGCTGTGCATGTTGACCCATCGTACATATAATGATTGGCACATACTTGCCTCGCCCCACAACAGTTTTAATACTATTATTTGGGATTACCCGAACCGTGATATTCTAACTGATCACGTGATTGAGCAATCAAAAAAAGAGGGCCCTCAAGACCCTCTTCTCAATAGTTTTTAAAAGCAATAACTGTTATTTCAATGTAAATTCGATGGTATTGTCACGGCCGCCTTTGCGACGTGACGGAGGTATAAGAAAATCAAGGTCTGTTGCGCCTTGTCCGTGGGTTGGATTACCACTATCTATACTTCCCATACAGATCCCTCTGGTTGCTGTCCCACGTCCGATGTCATGGACAGGGTGACCAGTGTAGGAAATAGATCTTAATTTTGCGCCTTCATCTTCAAATTCATCTTGCCACTTAAAAAGCAGTGAACGTAGTCTCGGGTAAGGAATTGTATTAACCAAATTATCACAAAGGGTAACGATGTTTTCATCTTGTGCAGATTCCACCTGAAGCTGTGGTAACTCTATATGAGGCTGGCTTGCATTGAAAAAGTCCTGATGAAATCTGTGAAAACCCTGCCACGCCTCCTCGTCTGCATCATTTATGTCCGTAAAACTCCAGTCAAATTGCTGGATAAGTCCTTTATGATTAATAATGCGGTCAGGCTCTCCTATCAGGTCGGAAGCGATCGAGCGTGGCTTTTCACCTTTCTCCAGAGGTTGCATGTATAAAATGCTTGCTGTTACAAAATGCTCTGCAAAAAGTGGTATTGCTCCTGACATATAATAAACTTTCCCTTTTATTAGTATTATTGAAATAATACGTTAAGAAAAAACAGGCTCTATGTCAAAAAAAATAGAAAAATATTATATTAAAAAATAAGACGTTAATAACAGGAGTCCAAAATCCCTATTTGATTTGAAAAGCATTAAGGCTCTACCGGCATCATCCAATTTTAAAACGCTAAGCTGGTAAGTAAAATGCAGGCCGGCTGCCAAAACGATAACGGCAGTATAGTAGGTTGGAAAAATAGATAGCGCTGCCGCCACAAAGAAAAGCATAGCCAAGGTGTAAAACAAACTAATCCATGCTTTTGCACGGTTTTTAAAAAGTAAGGCAGTTGATTTTATACCTATAAGTGCATCGTCATCCTTATCTTGCAATGCATAGATAGTATCGTAGCCTAAGGTCCAAAAAACACCCCCTATATAGACTAAAAGTGCAGGGTAGGATAATTCACCTGTAATTGCCGTCCACCCCATTAGCGCACCGAAATTAAAGGTGAGGCCAAGGAAAGCTTGTGGCCACCATGTAAACCGTTTCATTGCAGGATAAATGGCAACGAAAAATACAGAAAAGACCCCTAAAGCCACTGTGGTCATATTCATCTGCACCAAAATAAGAAGAGACAAGAACATTAAAACGGACAAAACGGACATGGCTTCAAAAAGATTTACAGCACCACTGGCTAAGGGTCTTGAAGCTGTTCGTGCAACCTTCTTATCCAGGTCACGGTCCCAAATATCATTGATAATACAGCCGGCTCCACGCATTAAAAATGCACCAATCGAAAAGAGTAAGTATAAATAAAGGTGATAACCACCTATGTCGTGCTCTATAGTGTTTAAAGCAAGCGTCAGGGACCACAGGCCTGGTAAAAGCAAAAGCCATGTTCCTATTGGTCTGTCCAGGCGCATCAAAACAAAATAGCTTTGTGCTTTTTCAGGAAAATATTTAAACCAGCGTGGTTTTCTGATATCGGTTGAAGTCATGAGTAAAGATATTTCTAAGTTGCCCCGGCTGTATGTTGACTATCCGTTGGAAGATGGTCAAGACATTATTCTTGATATGCAACAATCCCATTATCTTGGCAATGTAATGCGCAAAAAATCAGGAGACAATATTCGTATTTTTAATGGCAAGGATGGGGAATGGCTGTCAGAAATAACATTTGTGAAGAAAAAGGAATTGTCGCTTGTTGTGAAGGAGAAACTACTTCCCCAACCTCAAAATACGCAAAAGAAAGTCCTGTATTTCGCACCTATCAAAAAGCAGCGACTTGATTTCCTGATTGAGAAATCAGTAGAACTGGGCGTGACTGAACTTGTTCCAGTTATTACCGCAAATACAGAAAATAGATATTTAAAACAAGATCGTATGTCATCCCAGATCATAGAAGCATCTGAGCAATGTGAGAGGCTGACCGTTCCGGTTTTGCGTAAAGAGATAAAGCTTTCCAATATTACAAAAGAGGAAGGTCGGATTATGGTAGCGATAGAGCGTCACGAGGGAATACCACATATTAGTGAGTCTAAAGCTGCAGCGGTTTTAATAGGACCTGAAGGAGGCTTCACTGAAGATGAGGTACTATGGCTTAAAGACCAGAAAAACATTCACCCCGTCAGTCTGGGGCAAAATGTCTTGCGTGCCGAAACGGCCGCGTTATACGCTTTGGCCTATATGCTGAGTTAAAAAGAGTTACTAACTTTTAGACCTGATTTTGCCATTATGCGGGATTTGAGATTAGCAGCTTCATGAATGTCGTCCACGAGATTTGACTCTGGAAAAAGCTGGTAGTTTTCAACCCCTAATTCTTTCATTTTTCTTGCAAGTAAATGTGCGTTGTGGGTTCTCGCTAGCTCTATTTCTCGAGCATCACAACCTTCTGGGGGTTGGAAACACCACTCTCCTTCTTTTAAGTTACCGCTATAGGGGTTATCTATTTTGACATTATCTTCTTGTTGGCGAAGTGTATCGATGACTTCATCCATAGAAACAACTTGAGCCTCTGCCGCGTTTTTGAATTTTGATTGCATCTCTACACACCTTCTATAATTTTTGTCATAACGTATAGAGTATCTCGTTTATCTGTCAAGAAGTTATGGATACTGTTTAAAAGAAAGTTACATACAAATATAAGTTAACGCCAGCGCCGATAAGCAACAATGATAATGCTATAATTGTACCTGCAAAACGCCCAAAAGATGTTCCCGCAGACTTTCGAACGCCACAAAAATGAAGTAGGCGCGAGATGACAATAGCAGCACCATATAGATGAAGAAAAATCCGGCTCATGTCCTGAACCTCTATTAGATACATTAGGAGCAGTAATATAGGCACGATTTCTATGAAATTACCGTGAATGCGAATAGATCTCGATAATGCGTCAATACCACCATCGCCAAGTCCTATTTTATGAGATCGTCTTTTGGCAATAACATTTATAATCAGAAAGCATAGGAAGAGGGCTAGCAAAGCAGCATAAAGTCCGGTGATCATATATTATTCTCCTTATCGTAATTAATTTTCACAAGATAAAGCCCGTAAGCCGGAGCGGTAGGGCCGCCTTTGGTTCTATCTTTAGCATCAAGTGCATTCTTTACATCGACAGGTGTCCAGTGTTTTTTGCCTACAACGGCAAGTGTTCCTGCAATGTTACGTACCATGTGATGTAAAAAAGATTGTCCTTTCACATCAATAGTAATCAATTTTCCACCAAAATCATCATAATTTTGTTCTGAGACCAGTATTTCATCAATCGTTCTTACCGGGTTATTGGATTGGCATGCAGCCGCGCGGAAACTATTGAAATTGTGAGTTCCGACAAGATATCTGGCAGCTTCTTGCATAGGGCCTATATCCAGTTTTTTAGGTAGCCACCAAGCACGATTTTCATCAAAGGTGGCTGCCGATTTGCGGTTGAGAATTAAATACCGATAGTGTTTTGTCTTTGCCCCAAAACGCGCATGAAAATCATCGGTTACTTTTTCGGCTCTGACAACAGAAACAGGAAACCCGCGCATATGCGCATTTATGGCCTTCGCGAATTCATAAGGCCGAAGATCCCTATCACCATAATCCAAATCAAGATGAGCAACCTGTCCCCAAGCATGGACCCCGGCATCGGTGCGACCCGCACATTGGACGCGAATATCTTGTTGGCAAAATGACTTCAGGGCATTTTCTACGACTTGTTGTACGGTTGGTAAATTGTCCTGTATTTGCCATCCACAAAATGGAGTGCCATCATACTCAACTGTTAATTTCCAGCGTTGTTTCATAATTGGCTATATCTAAAGTCTAATAAGAGTTTTGTCACATTGTATTTAATTGACATAATTAAAAAAGTCCAGTATTATGTCACGATGAAGTGTTTAAGACGACATTTTGACCACACGATATCCGCATATCTTGAACTCAATGAAGAAAATTCATGGGGTAAGAAATACCAACTGAGTTGGAACTGGACTAAGGCTGCTGATTTCTTTGCGGGAAGAATCGAAGGACCCGCATTCTCAAGTCTTGAGAAGGCTGAAAAAAAATATAGTAAGGTGATGTTATCTAATAGAAAAGATAAGCTTTCATCTATTGCGGAATTCAAAAGATCTGGCAGGGGCATTAGAAAACTTTTAAAGGCTATTGAAAGCTCTATCGTAGTAGATGAAAAAGATTTATATCCCGAACTTTATGCGGATCCAATGAGAAACAGAACTTATTTGGCTGGAAAAATTCTCAAAATAAATAATTATTTGCCCAAGCTTTCCGAACCCGAAATTATTGCTATGGCTGAAGAAATTTCAAATGATTATGGCATTGTAGCACCTGGCATTAAACTTGATTTGGGAAGCAAAAAATCTGATGAGTATTACGGATATTATTCTCCGAAAGAAAATAATATTTACCTTACAACCCAATGCCAATTCGTTTTTCTTCATGAAATGGCTCATGCTGTTTGTGCCCATCTGGTTGACCCTTCCATCGCAACTCATCACGGGGAAATGTTTAATCGCGTTCAAATAAAGCTTTTAGATGAATACACAAATTTGGACGGAGAAGAAATATTTGAAGAGTTTTGCAGGTTTGATTTATTTAGGTCCGAAATAGAATATGAGGACATTATAAAACCGCTAGGCATAATATCTCAAAAGCCGCTATTAGAACCTATCTTGCGGGAGCTGGGATAAATGAAAACTTTGAGGTCTTATTTTTCTCACGCAGCTGGTGCCCACATAGAATTGGTCGAAAATGAGAAAGCATGGCGTAATAAATATGCTATACGCTTTAATTGGCAAAGTCTTGGAGTCTCCCATACCTATGACACGTATGACGATAAGATAATTGCGGATCATCTTTACGATATTATCAGTTTATCAAGTCCTACGGAAATCAATGACAGGGTATGGTATATAAAGATTAACACACTGGCCGGCCGACTTCCCGAGAAGCTTTCATTTCTGACTAAAATATTGGGGGGTAATGAGGGTTATAGAGATATAGACGATGCAGCTACTCAAAATACATATGAGATGGATGCCTATTTTTCTTCCTTTTTAGGATATAATAAATCACTCGATGAAGAGGCTGAATTAAGCATGGAGGAGTGTCAGGAGCTGGTAGATGTAATTTGCGAAGATTTTGACTGTGATGCTCCTAAATTACATTATCGTAAATTGCCTGCCGGGCATAAGCAGAATGAATGGTTGAGAGGTCAAAAAAAGACAGAAGGTGTATATTTTCCTTATTCTGATGAGGTACTTCTAGTAAACCCAACCAAAACAACTTTATTACATGAAATGGCTCATGCTTTGGACCAGAGAGCGGCTGAACCTGGCTTGTATCAGTCACATGGCGCGATGTTTAATCGTATTTATACGCAGTTGCTGGCGGAATATGCAGGTCATGACGCAGAGATAGTTGTTTCTTATGCAAACCAACGGAATTTATATGGGCCAGAACACCTGGGTGTAGACGAAATTATGGCACCTGTATCATTGCTATACAGAAAGCCTCCTATAAGCTGTAAAGCTCAAAGACTGGAGTTACCTGTTTTTAATCAGGGTGGTCCCGATCTCTAGATAATTTCCGTTAATGGCCGCTTCTGCAGACATGGGCTGTTTATTTTCCGGCTGTATTAATTCTAGCCTTAACGTTGTTCCATAACCACATGCCACGTTGCCTGCCTTTGTCACCAAAGTACCCGGATCGCTGGAGGTTTTTTCATCAACTACAAATGTAGATTTAACTTTGAAACGCTTTGCTAACTCAGTATCAAAATAAGTCCCAGGCCATGGATTTAGGGCTCTAACTTGACGGTCAATTTCTTCTGCTGGTCTATGCCAATCTATACGACCATCTTCTTTTTTGAGCATTGATGCATAGGATGAAATGCTTTCATCTTGTGGAGTACTTTCTGGTAGTGTTTCTTGATCAAGTACATAATCTAAAACTTCAATAACCGCATCAGCACCTTGTTGAGCCAAAGTATCGTGCAAAGATTGGGCCGTTGTAGTGTCTATAATGGGGGTTTGGGTTTTTACAATCATAGGGCCGGTATCAAGCCCTTTTTCCATTTTCATAATTGTGACACCACTGACCTTATCACCTTTCCAGATCGAATATTGTATGGGTGCTGCCCCACGCCACTTTGGTAAAAGGGAGGCATGAATATTTAGACATCCATAAGCAGGTGCATTTAAAACATCCTCAGGAAGTATAAGGCCATATGCTGCTACAATAGCAATATCTGCATTAAGGCTATTGAATTCCGAAATAGCTTCCTTGTTTTTCTTAAAAGAAGTGGGTGTAAATACACCTATATTATTTTTATCTGCGAGATTGTGAACAGGTGATTTTTGAACGGCTTTACCGCGGCCTTTCGGGCGAGGTGGCTGAGTGTAGACTGCTGCAATTTCATGTTCAGAATTAATGAGCGCCTGAAGCGCAGGAACGGCAAAATCAGGAGTACCCATAAATATAATTTTTAAAGGGTTTTTAGGCATATATAGTTAAAGGATGTCCTGGTTCTTTTTCATCTTGGCTACTTTCTTGACAATCATATTGCGCTTTAGCCGTGAGAGATAATCAATAAAAAGAATGCCATCAAGGTGATCAATTTCATGCTGTACACAATGAGATGCCAAACCGGAAAATTCACCTTCCTGTTCCTTCCCTTGATAATCAACATATTTAACCCGTACAGTTTTGGGGCGCTCAACTTCTGCAAATTGCTCAGGAATAGAAAGACAGCCTTCTTCCCAGATGCTTGGTTCTTCCGATCGCCAGATAATTTCCGGATTAACCATGCAAACAGGTGTGCGCTCTTCCTCATTATCAGAACCGGAATTCAGATCCATAACAAAAACTCTGTTAAGAAGGCCCACTTGATTTGCTGCCAGACCAATACCCGGAGCGGCATACATAGACTCCAGCATTTTGTCCATTTGTTTGCGGAGATCATCATCAACTATTCCAACAGGCTTTGCGACCTCTTTTAGAACAGGATCAGGGATAAGAATTATTGGCAGTGTTGACATGCTGAGGAGTATAAAAACTGGGTGGTTAATTTACAAGTATTAAGATTTGCGAAAGTCTTAACGCTCGTTTTTCTCATCGGTTTCAACCAATTCAGGGGCGGTTAGATGACGTGATGTGGTTTCTACGGCACTTAAGTCAGGTAAGCTGTCTGCACCCCCGCCTAGCTGGTAATCTTTAAAACGTCGGGCTTGTGGTAAGACATTGCTCTCAAGTGAACCGACTGCCTTGTTATAACTGTCAATGGCACGCTCAAGCCCTTTACCCATATTCTCCATATGCCCGCCAAAAGAGGATATGCGTTTGTACAGCTCCATACCCAAATCAGAAATTTCCTTGGCAGATTCGGCGAGTTTTTCCTGTGACCATCCATACATCACAGCCTTACAAAGAGAAATCAACGTTGTAGGAGAGGCCGGTATAACGCGTTGGTCAACGCCAGCCTCGATAAGGGCTGGATCACGCTCAAGTGCTGCTGAGAAATAACTTTCCCCAGGTAAAAACATAATGACAAATTCGGGTGAGTCGAACTGTGACCAATAAGATTTAGAACCAAGTCTTTTTATGTGGTCTTTGACATGGCGCGCATGGGCGTCAAGCGCTTGATTGCGTTCTGTCTCCGAAATATCTTCCTTAAAAGCATTTAAGTATGAGTCAATAGGTGCCTTGGCATCGATAATTACCTGTTTGCCGCCAGGAAGATGGACTATTGCGTCTGGTCTTTGTCCATCCCCAGAAACCTGAAGAGAGAAATGGACTTCTTCAACCATACCAGCCATTTCCAAACAGCGTTTAAGCTGCATTTCTCCCCATTGGCCACGAGTGGAGGGTGAGCGCAGGGCCTGCACCAAAGAAGAAGTTTCCTGACGTAACTTTGCCTGGTCTTCGTTCATGTGGGAAATCTGTGTGCGAAGTTCCGTGTAAGCGGTTAAACGAGCTTTTTCAAGCGTCTGCAACTTCTCATCCATGGTTTCTAGTGTTTTGTTAACGGGGCCAAGTAAATCGGCAATGGCTTTCTGACGTTTCTCAAGGTCGTATGAGTTATCTTTATGGGCCTCCTTAAGACGCATTTCCGCGAGTTGCAAAAAGCTTTCCGCACTTTTTTTCATAGATTCTTGTGCTAATGCATCAAAAGTTTGCCCCATATTTTGCATGGCTGCCTTTTCTTTCTCAAGAGAGCTGATACGGCGCATGGCATATGCAAAAACAAATACGGCCCCTAAAACAAGACCAATTAAAAGGCTGATAAAATCTATTGTAAATCCAGTAGGCATAAAATATTTATCGCATGTGAACCCTGTATGGGCAACGTTTAATTCAGCCCCGGCTTTTTAAAGTTTTTCACGATTTTTTATTTCAATCGCGATATACTGTTTTACATGAGACAAAAAGAACATGGAAATATAGTTGTTTATCTTCTGATTGCAGTTGTACTACTGGGCGGCCTGACATTCACGATGAGTAAGTCAAATCAAGGTGAAAACACTGACTCACAACTTAGCCAAGCTAAGATGGAAACGTATATTAATCAGGTTTTAAATTACGCAAGTTCGGCAGACATGGTTATAAATGAAATGTTAGAAACGGTAAGCCCTTTCCAGATATCTTTCATAGAACCTTCGGATTCGTCTTTTGAATCAGAGCCTCCCATAAACATGAAAAAAGTTTTTCATCCAAGTGGGGGTGGCTTAAATTATATGCAAATCCCCGAAGAAATAATTGATACTTCTGGGGGCGGGGCGCATCAACCGGGATACTATATAAGGCGAAGTAAAATAGAATGGAGCCCTAGTTCTGCTGATGACATTACTTTTACAGCATATAGAATTTCGAAACAGACATGTGAAGCAATTAACAAAATACTTACAGGCAGTACGGATATTCCTGTTGGTCCTAACGCATTATCAAACCAGCTTATTGATAAGACTTATTCTTTGAAAAGCACAGATTGTGCCGACTGTGTCGGTAAAAATGCAATTTGTATATCTAACAATGCGCAAACGAATTGGGCATTCTACAAAGTGCTAGTGTCCAGGTAAGTATAATTTAAAGCCATCATCAGGCTGTTAATTAAACAGATACGATCTGATAGATTGAGGTTCTGAAGTCTTCAATTCCGTATCCTTCGACAGCACTGGTAGAATGAGTGAATGGGAAAGCTGCTGCATGATTTTTTAGTGTTTTTTCAGTTTTACCCTTTATATCTTTTAGAATAGTCGGTTTTTGCTTATCCGATTTCGTAAAAATAATCCGGTAGTTAACACCTGCCTCATCCAGCATTTCCATCATCTCAATATCAGAAGGCTTTAGCCCGTGGCGTGCATCAATAAGAACGAAGACACAGCGTAAATTAACTCGCCCGCGTAGATAGTTTTTCATTAACTTTGTCCAGTCCCGAACTTTTGACTTTGAGACCTTTGCAAATCCATATCCTGGCAAATCGACAATATAGGCCAAACCCTCACCTAGATTAAAAAAGTTTAGTTCCTGCGTTCTACCCGGTGTGTTGGAGGTACGTGCCAAGGCTTTGCGGCCTACAACGGCATTTATAAGCGATGATTTTCCAACATTGGATCGGCCAATAAAAGCCACTTCCGGCATGTCAGGATCAGGAAGCTGTTCAAGAGAGACAACACCTTTTACAAAGTCGCAAGGCCCGGCAAAAACACGTCGCGCCTCTTCCTTTGTATGTGGGTCAACTTCAATCTCATCCATAAGAAATCTTATTTCTTTTTTGGTTTGTCAGATGAGTCTTTGCCGCTATCGCTTGCTTCATCACCAAAGAGAGCTTCTTCGACATCTTCCTCGACCATCTCCATGCGGGGGTGAATGGCAGGGCCTTCTTCAATTTGCTTGTCCAGTTTTTCTTCTGCAGCGGATTTATCAAACAGATGAATAGGTACACCCATGGATTTCATGATGATCATCTGTTGCAGAACAGAAAGTGCATTACTGACTGTCCAGTATATAACCAGACCAGCGGCAAATCCTGAAAGGATAAAGGTGATGAAGAACGGGAAATACTTCATCATAGTCTTTTGAATCGGGTCTTGCGGCGGTGGGTTCAACTTTTGTTGTAGAACCATGAAAAACAACATGATGCACGGCCATATACCGATCATTAAAAATGAAGGTGGATCATATGGCAAGAGACCGAAAAGGTTGAAAATAGAAGTCGGGTCAGGTTGTGATAAATCCTGAATCCAGCCGAAAAAGGGCGCGTGGCGCATTTTCTAAGCAAATTTATTTAGTAAGTAAATTATATTAAAAAGAAAAAATGAATCGAGTCTTATTAATGCCTAAAATATATAATGTTGGATATAAAAAATTATGAATATAGCTTGTTTTCTTCCATATGTTGGCCTTGGTACGTGTTTGTTGCATATGTCTTATATT
>NZVS01000019.1 GCA_002701555.1 Alphaproteobacteria bacterium
AAAATCTCCGTAAAAAAAGCCGGGCTAACCCAACCTTTCGTATCAAAATGAAAACTCATATTTCAATGAAGATATTTAGATTATCAGGATTAAATCCTCTAAGTCAATATCTTTTTTTAAATCTTATTTTCAATCTGATTTTTGTCGACGTTTTAAAGAGCGTTTAAAAGTTCTTCGCCGCGTCGAGGTCGGATATATATCCAACATATCGGACCCTGTCAAACATCTTTTTCACTTTTTTTCACTTTTTTTCAAAAAAAGATGTTTTTTATGCATTTTTCCTAATTTAAATCGCCAAAGAAGCGCTGAATACTTTCTTGGGTGACTTCACGTAAAGCTTGCTCAAATGCCGATACTATTTCAGTTTCAGTATTTGCCCGCGCCGGCACCGCACGGCTTAAAACGAGTTTATTCAAGGTTTCGCCATTATTCCTATCACGTAGTGTCATAAGGAAGGTAACGCGAATGACAGGCGGTTCAGAAGCCTCATAGCCCGAGTATTCAGCCTGAAAGTCTCGTACTGTTGTCATGAGATCCCAATCAGCAGCTGATTGATAATCTTCCTCCACCACGCTGTTAAGAGGTAATTTATTTTCATAGCTGGCCTGCAAGAAGCTCGCTAAAACATCTTCCAATTGCGCTGCCCATTCAGCGCCACTAATAAAATCCAAAGTCCTGTCCGCTTTAAGAACTGCTATTTTTTCTGTATTAAGGCCAGGCTCTATTTCCGGTTTTCTTATAGCAATTTCTGGTGTCGGCCGATCAGAAGCTATATTCACACCCGCCGGCACAGGTTTTAAAACATACAAAGAAGGAGCCTTTTCTGCCCTTTCCAAAACACTACATCCGGCAAGTATGAGCATAAGGACACATAAATATAGATTCTTCATTATCTAGGTAACTCCACTCCAGATTTTTGTTTCTTATATATAAGCGAGGACGGATCATCTTTTAACTCACGTGCCAACGCATTGACCGCAGCAGCAGCGTCGCGGGTCTCTTCTATCAGTTTAGAAAATTGCCTCAGGTCTTCATCAAAAAACCGGTCGACATTATTTTCATTTCGGGCAAGTACCTTATCAAGCCTTGCCACCAACTCCGACGTTCTTTCTGCTGTTTCTTGCGCAGAGGCTGATACACTTTCTGCCTGTACGGTTATGCCGTTGACCCTTTGCGTGATTTCCTCAAAATGCGCTGACGCAGCTGCCACATCCTGACTGATACGGGATATATTATCGAGCGTCTGGCTCAAACCTTCCATATTCTCTTTATTAATTACCGCTTCCAGTTTTTCGGTAATTTTAAGAATATTGTCTATAATTTCGGGAACATCATCAAACAGACGGTCCAAGGTAGAGGACGAAGCCTCGATCACAGGGTATTTCTGACCTGGCTGCCTTTCAATAGGTCCTGCATTCAGGTTTTCAGTGACGAGTTCTATGAAGGCAACACCTGTAATACCTTTAGGTTTTAACTGGGCATCAGTTGTTTTCGTAACCGGTGTTTCCGTATCCACTTCCACATCGACCATAATTGTATCAGGCCGACTTGGTTCGAAACGAATATCCGTAATCCGCCCGACATCAACGCCCTTGTAATTGACCTGCCCCCCCTCACTCAAGCCATTTACGGAACCGGAAAAATGAATAGTGTAGTGATTATATTTACGGTCATCGAAACTACCGGCATACCAGGCGAGAAAGGCGAAAATGCCGACAAGTCCAGCAAGTACGAATGCGCCAACGATTGTGTAATTTACGTGCCTGTCCATAGCATCCTCAACTGCTTTGCCTTGCCTCTTTCAGGGCACGCATTCGCTCACCGTGAAAATAGTTTTGTATCCATTCATTTTCATGCTCCATGATACCGTTAAGGGTGTCAACGGTTATCTTCTTGTCGACGAGCACTGCCACGCGGTCACATACTTTCACCAAAGTATCAATATCGTGGGTTATAATAACTATTGTTAGACCCAGATTCTCCTTTAGGGAAATAATGAGATCATCAAAGGCCGAAGCAGAAATGGGGTCCAGTCCGGCTGTAGGCTCATCCAAAAACAAGATATCGGGATCAAGTACCATAGCACGCGCCAGAGCGACGCGCTTGACCATGCCTCCCGAAAGCTCAGACGGATACTTGTTATAGGCTTGCTTATCAAGCCCTACCGCTTGCAGCTTGCTAACTGCCACCTGCCTGGCAAGCTCCTTGTCAATATCGTAATGCTCTACTATTGGCAACTCAACATTCTCGACAACACTAAGAGCCGAAAACAAGGCGCCACCCTGAAACATGACACCCCAATGCTCGTAAAAACCCAGAACCTCCTCCTGTGTCATTTGGACAATATCTTGCCCTTTAAATATGACTTCGCCTTCATTAGGTTTATGTAGACCCAAAATAGACTGGATGAGAACGGATTTACCGGAACCGGAGGCCCCGACAATACCAATTATTTCATTTTTCCTGATTGAAAGATTCAAACCATCGTGAATCGTTTGTGACCCGAAACGGTTCACAAGATTTTTAATATTAATAAGCGCGGCATCACTCATGATAGAGACTATAGAGCGATTAAATAAAAAAATCTAAATTTCTTTTTAATTAAGAAACAGTCGGAGCCTCATGTGCGTTGCTTTCCTCAAGCCAGTTTTTCCAGGCCTCAATACGCGATGTATCTGATATGCAGAACATGTCACCCATCTCGATTCGGACAGAACCATTTTCAAGTGACGTTAAGTTCGTGACTGACTCAGGAGAAATACATTTATAAGGGTCGAAGCCGGCATCATTGGCGGTTTGAAAAATACAAAGCTGATCAGAATTGTCTACGTCCATTACAGATCTAAGAAATTCAGTCCTTAAAAACATTTCCGAGCACCGATGCAATCTTGGGTGTGAGGGCATAAAAGCCTCCCTTTCTAAATTATTATAATTTTTATTATGGTAACACTATATCCAATAAGAAAATTTGTTAGTCAAATACAAGATGTGACGCACCGCATTAAGGCCAAGGTTCAACGGGGCCTGAAATGTTTGTCCATTCCCGATTCTTCTAAAACGTCCAAATTCCACTCACTTGTATAAATGGATCCGGCTTTAACTTCCCCTAATTCAAGCGTCAACCACTCCTGCCAATCTTCTAGGGGGGCATCAGACCCGAATGATGTCTCACTAACTTTATAAGGCCCGTTGTCCAGAAAAGATTCTGGTGTAGACAATATAACAGAACATCCTTTCCGCGAGACACGATGATAAATCATAGAGATTTTCCGGGAATCAACGCATCTGTATTTATCAAAACCTTCTTTATCTGATAAAGGACCCAAATCTTCTTTCGCCAAAAAGCGTGAATCCATTTTTTTGCCAAGAAATGCCCGGCGTAAAATCAATTCCGTTTCCTCTAAAAGCTTAGGATGTTTATGCATAACCTTAACCCTTCATATTAAGGTCAAAGTTATATATTTTATTTATGTAAATGGTCAACATTAAACGTTTTTGCAGCGCAACGTAATTATATACCCAGCTTTACGAAGAGCATGGAAAAAAGTGCATCTGCAAATATAACTAGGAATATTGCCTTCACTACTGATGATGTAGTCATATTACCAACGCTTTCAGCAGAACCCTTAACCATCATACCGCAATGCGTGGCAACAAAGGCTATCAGAAAGCCAAAAAACGGCGCTTTGATCATGCCCGTCAAGAATGTCCAAACCGTAATGCCATTTCTCGTTTGCTCGATAAATCTTTCGAGTGGAATATCTACAAGCAAGGCAATGGAAAAAGCGCCACCTATCAACCCTGCAATATCAGCGAAGAAAGTCAGCACAGGAAGAACAATAACAAGAGCACATATACGGGGCAGCACCAATATTTGCATGGGGTTTAGTCCCATTGTGTTCATAGCGTCTACTTCTTCATTCAGCTTCATAACCCCGATTTCAGCGGCAAATGCACTTCCAGATCTACCAGCCACCATGATTGCCGTTAACAAAACACCCATTTCACGTAAAATTGATATTGCTGTAAGGTTAACAGTGAAAATTTCTGCCCCAAAAGCGCGCAGTTGCACTACGCCTTGATAGGCAAGCACAATACTTATTAGAAAAGCCATCAACATTACGATGGGAAGGGCATCGATTCCAGCCTCATGCACATGTCTGACCACAGACCTTAAGCGGAATTGGCTTGGGTTTAGGATACTTTTTACAATCTCTACACAGATTTGCCCAAAATAATGCAAAAGATCGCGGATTAGAAAAAGTAGGTTTACTGATGCTTCTCCCAAGCGGTTAAGCAAGTAAACTGTTGTAATTTCAGGAGTGTGCACTTTCTCTTTTTGAGGATTAGTATTCTCAAGCATTTGAAAATAGCGACTATGTTTTTCTTCCAAATTTCGAAACCGTATGGGAATTCCGGTTTCTTCAAGATCTTTTAGCTTATCGTGAACAACAATTGCACCGGACGTATCAATTTTGTCCAATTCCGAACCATCAAAAATGATTGCACTCGCATCCCCCAAATCATCCGCTGCAGTATCAAGCATATGAGGGAGTTTTTTTGCATTTTCAAGCACCCAGCAGCCTTTGAGCTCAATGATCAGGCCTTCATCTGTTTCATGACGGGTAAAGCTTGCTGTCTTATTATCTTCTGAATTTTGCATCTGTCTTAAATTACACAAGGGAATAGGTTTCGAATAGCCTTAAATTATAATAACCCCAATTCCCTTAGCTCTTTTTCCATTTCAGGATCAATATCACTATCTTTTTCTCCAAGATATTCGCCAATATCCTTTGGTGTTTTATGCGGCTCAAAATATCTCCACCCCTGAAAAGGCTTGTGTGGAACAGGTATTGTTCTTATCAGTTGTGGGTCCAGATATATATAGCAACGGCTACCCTCGGTTTTTGTTTCTACTATTTCCGAATCTAAAATTAATTGGCGTGCTTGTATAACTCGTTTGATAATCCAATACACTGAGCCACCTTTTTTTAATTCGTCGCTTCGGGTGGGTTTTCTTTTTGTAGATATGAGGGGCACAACCTGCCCATCCAGCATTGCCGTAAACCTTTTCTGTCTTTGAGAAAGCGTATAAAGGCTATCACAACCGACGGCGGGGCGGAGCAAGTTAATCGTCATAATATACTATCTAGGTTTTTTGTTTTCATCTTAAAGGATTAACAAGTTTTAAAAGACAAGGTATAGTCTTAAAAGACCGATTCGGTAAAATTCATCACCACCCCTCTATTTTTATGCGTAAATCCCGTACAGACTTTGCGAAATTAGGTTCAAGCGCAAGTTTTTTAGTTTTTGCTGTAGCCTTGGCGGCCTTTTCAGTAACAGCCAAGGCGCAAACATTGGAGGCACATGATTTCGCGCCCTGGATGTCCGAGCGCGACCTTACCCTCGATCCCCAGCTCCTGACAGAAGATGATCTAGCCCACCGCTTTCTGCCGGAACGAACGCCAGATTATAATAAAATTTCTAGCGTTAGCGAGACAACACCTTCACAAATCTCTGCTGCCTCATCTTTGGAAGCATTCTATGCCAGACGGATTGCCCAACCTTTAAATCAGTTTGGATATTCACTTTTCGAAAACACCGATGCTCAAACGCCAAATCAAATTTATGGAATAGCCTCCGGTGCAGTTCAAGACAATGTCATATTAGGGTCTGGCGACCGCCTCGAAATCATTACTCGCGGTCAAAGAAACACTCGGCAAACCTACCTTGTGGATAGGCAGGGAACACTTATTGCTGACGACTTGCCACCCATTATCGTGTCAGGCATGACACTTGAACAGCTAAGACAGAGACTCGCGCTCGAAGCTGGCAACATGGTTAATACTGAGATTTTCGTTAACCTCTCTGAGCTAAGGTCAACCTCAGTTTTGGTGGTCGGGCAGGTCAAAAGTCCCGGCCGTCAGATACTATCAGCAGGCCAAACCGTTCTAGATGCCCTTATTGCAGCAGGCGGTATCGACAAATCCGGCAGCTTGCGCCAGATAAAGCTTGTACGTCACGGCCGCACTCAAATTATAGATCTCTACTCCCTCCTATTGAATGGAAGGGGCGCCTCCGATCTCGGAATACGCGAAGGTGACCGCATCGTAATTCCCCCGGTTGGCCCTACCCTTGCTGTGGCCGGGGATGTCAAGCAACCCGCTATATTCGAATTGTTATCACAAATAAATGGTTTGTGGCAGCCTGAAGGAGATAAGGCAGAAACACTCTCACTTAATGATCTTCTTGCCTTATCAGGTGGCGTGATATCACCTTCCGAATACAGGTTTTTACATTTGCAAATGACCAGCAACGGTACTGAAGAAGCCACTGAAATTAAAGACCCTGATGCCCGCCTTTTCTCAGATGGATCAATCCTTATGGTGTCGCGCCGCATGGAAACCAGAACAGGAACAGTTGAACTATTAGGGCAAGCTCGGCAAACAGGGCTTCACTCAGTCGCAAAAAGCAAAACGCTGCGAGATCTTCTTCCAGGGCCGGATGTCTTTGAAAGGGATATATATCCCTTATTCGGAATTATAGAGAAATGGGATAAAAAGACCTTATCATCTTTTTACACGCCCTTCTCCCCGTTGAAAATCATGCGGGGAGAGGAAAATATAGCACTCAATGAGGGGGATAAAGTTCACCTCTTTTCCCGCAATCAGATAAATGAATTGAAAAACAATCCCCTCAATAAGGTAAATGAAATAGAGCCTGCAGCAGGGTCAAATATACAAGAATTTGGATCGTCTGAGAACAATAGCGTTGACCCAGCGCTAGAATCAGTCATGCACGATTACTCAATCACAGTTAAAGGAGCAGTTCGCCATCCTGGCTACTATCCAATTTCAGGGGACGCCTCGCTAGATGACGTAATCTCTATGGCTGGCGGAATGAAACGCAATGCCTCAAGAAACGATATTGAGATTACATCTATCGTCAGCCCAGACGGACGAGTTAAAAATATCAATTCAGATATACTGCCCCACGATATTGCCATAGATGATATTCGTAAAAATATATTTGAAGATAAGGCGGTCAGAAGAAATATTGATCTCGCCATGATCAACTTAGAAAATATTACATTAAAAGCCGGAGATACTCTAAAAGTTAAAGAGCAAGATTCCCAGCTAACATCCAACTCTATTAAGATTGGTGGCGCTGTAAAGTATCCAGGCGAATATGATCTGATGCCTGGTGATACGTATTTAACATTAATGGAAAGAGCCGGGGGGTTAACAGCCCAAGCCTATCCTCAAGGTACAATTTTTAGTCGTCAAAGCGAGAGAATCCGGGAAGAAAAAAGATTTAAAGCTAAGGCCCGGGAAATGGAAGCAAGTCTTTCTGCAATGTTACAAGCCGAAGATGACTTTAACGCTGAAGAAGTGCGTACAGTGCAAGGTCTCATAGATGAGTTAAAAAATGCAAATGCAGTAGGTCGTATTACTATTGAAGGTGAACCAGCCATATTGCAACATGACCCGAATCTTGACTTCCTTCTCGAAGATGGTGATCGTATTTTTATACCGCAACGACCAACCACAGTGAGGGTAGCAGGTGAAGTGCTTTCGCCTGCTGCATTATTCTTCCGAGATGAAAAAAGCCCTAATAATTATATTGATGAAGCAGGCGGCTTTACGTACCATGCTGACACAAGTAGAACCTTTGTAGTGTATCCTGATGGAAGCGCTAAACCTCTACGTGTTAGCTACTGGAATCAAACTGCGGATTTCATACCCCCCGGCTCAACTATTATCGTGCCCAGAGATCCAAAACCTTTCGATTTCATGGAAAGTGTCAAGGATGTCTCTCAGATTTTAGCTAATTTAGCAATTACGACTGCACTTACCGAAGATTTAGGTGAAGACTAATATATAAATATATACGATGCGTGCTGTATTTATTAAAACTCAGAAATTACTTTAAGCCATAAAGTATCTTAGAGACCTTTTTATAGTAGTCATATCGAGCCTTGGCCAATATAAACCCGCCCCTTCCATCCAAAAATCCGAACCTAAGAATGTAACTGTGAAGAAAAGAAATTTCTGCCCTTAATGGTAATTTTCTAAAAATAGATTTCACCCTCTGCCTCCATACTAGTGGGTCATCCGGATAAGCTTTATTATGGATCATACGCGCTTCCCATAATGCATATTTTTCATGACGCAGCGAGTAATCTTCTTGGCACTTAAACGCATGATGGTATAAAGACGCATTAAGCTGTATGATTTTCATACAACTCGAATTTTGACGCTTTAAAACAGGTTGATAATGACCTTCAATCTCGCCCATTTCAGTATCATTTAAATCATCCACTTCAGGATAATAAAATTGTGATTTCCGGAACAATGACAGCTTATTATTCTTTAGGCCGTAACTAAGAATTTGATCACCCACAACATACGATCCTCTTATGAAGCATCCTGCATAATCAGCTTCTTCAAAGATTCGGTTTTTTTGAAGCTCTTTAACAAGCTCTTCAGATAAAACTTCATCTGCATCAAGCATAAATATCCAGTCATTTTTTAATGGCAGGTTATCAAGGCACCATTGTCTTTTTTTGGGATATTTACCATTCCAGTTGAAGGCATGGTAATGATAACTATTATTTTTTGCACAGGTAAAGCGTAACTCACTACCGTCATTATCCAAAGTGGTACTATGGACTACATGAACTTCGGAAAACCACTCTAGGTATTTTAGACATTGCTTAAAATGAGGTAACTTGCCGCGGGTTACAATTATTACAGATACAGGCAGAAGATCTTTCCTGCTACCCTCAGATTTTATCATTTTGGCTCATAATGGGATCACGGATCAGCACAATGATGCAACCTAAAACAAGCCCCACCAAAAAGAGGACACTGAAATATATACCTTTTCTGGGGTACTTAAGGGTTCTGCTAGCCGTTGGCGGGTCAAGTACCTGAACCGAAAATGACTGATCCGCGTTGACCATGATTTTTTGTTTTTCAAGTTCAAGTAAAAGATTTGTAAGCCCTTCACGGTGATCCGGGTTAAGTGTTTGTTTGAGCATTTTCTGAATATAGACAATACGATCAGATGTTAGCACCCTGTAATCATTTCTAATCAACTCATCAGTGATAGCATGCACCTTACGTAGGAAAGATTCTGCAAATTCTGGAGATTCATGTCGGTAAGCCATGCTGAAGAGTCCTTGTAAATTAACATGACTATTAATTTTAAGGTTGTTCTTAAGATAAACTGACATATCCTGAGAATTCCAGTCGCTTATGTCCTGTTTGAGAAAACCACCGGAACGATCTTTTGCAATACCCTTCCTGATATCAGGAGTTTTTAATAGAAGTTTTCCCACTCGCGGACTTGTGGCCAAAGCTTTGAATAATCCGCTATTTTTGGAGGAAAGTGTCAAGGTACCATCAAGTGCATTAAAGCGTGCAACTGTTGATAAAGGAAGAGAACCGACGTCATCTTTGGTTCCCATTTGGGGTGTAGGCCCTATAAGCATCTTAGCTTCATATTTAGAGACTGATATAAAAAAAATAAGTACGCCCAATACATATGTAATTGCAAGGACGAGAAGGACCGTTTTCCTGTCATGCCATAATTGATTCAAGATCCCAGAAAGAGTTTCTTCCCGTTCCTGTCTGGACATTTTTGGATTCATTTTGATTGCCCATTCAAATAGACAGAGTGAGCTTTTTCTAACCAGATTTGTACCGACTGCTCAGGTGTAAAAACTTTTGCCGCTTGCTCAGAACCTTTTTGCGCATCAAACCAGACATTTTCATTTTCCCTATATGATTCAATTGCAAGTATTAAAGCGTTAACATTATCAGGCGAAACAACTGTGCCACATTTGTAGTCTGTAATTGTTCTGGCAATTTCAGAAGATTTGCTGCCAATAAAAATCACGGGGCGCTCAGCTGCAAAGCTGTTATAAAATTTAGAAGGCACGCTAAGCCCAGTTGCCTTTTCCGATAAAGTTACCAAATGAACATCCCCACTTTCAATAAGAGCAGGCAGTTTGGAGTTTGGTTGGAAAGGGAGTAATTTTATATTGGACAAACGTTTTTCAGCTCTTATCTCGGCCAATTTTTTGTAACTGCTGCCTGCGCCCGCAAAAACAATCTCAATATCCGGGTGTGTATCCTGAAGTCGCTCTGCGGCCTCTACAACGCTCTCGAAAGGATGAATATAACTTAGTGTCCCGGTGTAGAGTATACGGAATTTCGTATTTTGCGGCTCCGCATCCCTTTTTCCCGCCTTGGGCATAACCATCTTTGCGCTATACCAGTTAGGTATAACCGAAATACGGGATGGTTCTACGCCTGAGTGAGTTAATTGACGTGCCATGCAGCGGCCCAAAACAATAATTTTATCTGCTTTTTTCAAGGTTTTTCGTGTGATTTTTTTAAACAAGCCTGCAAGTGAGGATGGGAAATTGGCACCGACCACTGGAAAGAGGTCCGGGTATAAATCCTGACACCAGTGCATATGGCGAGATGAGCGGAATATCTGCACGAGCCTACCCGCAAGCATGATCAACGGAGGATCTGTCATTGTTACCACAATATCATGTTTGGGAAGCATACATGCTTTAAACGACATATGTATAAGAGCCTTCAAATACCCGAGCTTTGTTTTTGTCGCTGTCTTACCAACTCTGAAAACTTCTATATTGGCTTTTTTCTTAATTTGGGACGGAACAGGATGTTCTGTTCCAGTTGTTATAACTGTAACCTTCCAGCCATCTTTTGCAAAACTAAGAGCCAGGTCAGACAACATACGCCCTGTTGCCCCGCGCTGTGGAGGGAACACCCTGTTTATAAAAAGTATCGAAGGTTTTCTTTTTACCATCTGTTTTCACTATCTGCTGTATTTTTTGGGTAGCACGAGATGGAGGCTATCGCAAGTGTCAGTAGCAATCCATACCCTATCGATTTGTAGCCACCATACAAAAAACTATTAATAAGAAGCGTAAATAGCAATGCCAAATATATTGCGTAAAAGAAACTGTTATTTTCCCTGAAAAGAAAAACTGTGATCCGTGCGATTAAAAAAGTAAATATACAGGCATAAATACCGGTAAGTATAATGCCGGTTTTCAAGAAAAGGCCGGTAAATATGGAATGTGTGTAATTTACAGTATCTCCGCCGATTGCCGGATTTGAAAATGCCGCCCCCCAACCTCGCCCTAATATTATGCCCAAAGGGGTTTCTGTAACCTGCTCGAAAACGGCCGATAGTTCAAGATCCCGCGCATTGATACCAACAAACACTGTTTTCAGCCACATAAGGTTTAAAATATGCCCCATCTCCTCACTCACGAAAAAAAGTGCTGTTCCCAATAAAAATATGGGAACAACAGCTCTGATTGGCTTGTAAATAAGTGCTTTGCCCAGCACCAGGATTACACTTAATAAAACTGCAATAAAGGCACCTCTCATAAGCGACATGCCCATAATGGATAGGGGTAGCAATGAAATAAGGATATAAAAACTAGAAGCCGTGAGGCGTCGTAAAATGCTTTCATTTGAAAAAAGGAAAAGATGCAGTCCGTAGGTGGTTAAAAAGATGGCTGAAAATAATATTTCCGGCGATACTGAAATTGCATTGATATCTTGTAATACAGCTGAACTGGAAACATATGGAAGATAAACCGCTATTCTTCTCAGGCTGAAACAAAAAGCAATTATCAATATACCGTAGATAAGCAATTTCAATGTGACACCAGACTTTTCACTTTTTACGTCATTGTTTTGAAAGGTCATAAAGAAAAGCGGTAACAACAAAATCAGGAATGCAATAATATCTCTGAACAGGTTGCGATTAGTATGCCCTTCTAAAACCCCCAAAAGTAATGGCAGTGATAATCCTAATAGGGCAAATATGCTCCACAATGATAAAACCGGATCATTCCCCGTTCCGGCACGTCTGATATTTGAAGAGAAAGCACCGATCTTTATGCTGCTTAAAAGTAGAATTATGCAGATGAGTAAGGGTAAAGAGAAAGTTTCCGGTGAAGGATCCAGATATATGCCGTATAGACAGGCAAAAGCAAGGAAGCACAGGTTCTGAACAGAAACAGAATTTAATGCAGTTGTTGGTTTTGTAACATGGCTAGCGGTAAACATAGTCCGAAGCCTAAAAAAGATGGAACTTGCGATCTACCTGTAATTTTTAAAAACAGGTTTTGATCCACTATTATCCTCATTATTCTGGGGAACAACAATTCTTGTGTTTGAACCAGTGTTAGATTGTCCGTTAACTGTCGCGGACGGCACTGAGGGTGATGCGGGGTTGACCTGATTACCCCCCCCATTGGCTTGCAGGTTCGCTTGAAACTGCTGGGCAGCAGCGTAATTATTTTGAATATCCTGATTTATTTCGGTTCTAAGCTGTTCCATAGCCTGCCTAGTATTCTGACGCCGGGCCATCCAAGCCTGACGCCTTTGCTCTCCCAAAGTCATGCCCTGCGTTGTTTGAGCTCTAGTTCTTGTGCTTGTTTGCCTGCTATTAGAACGGTTAGGATTAAGCGGAGCAACCTGTGTGTTTGAACCAGAGTCACTGGAAAAAATATTTTTTATCTTGTTCAGAAACACTGGTCCGGAGGAACCCGAGTCTTGAGCCTGAGCACTGCTAATGAATGAAATTCCCGTAATCACCATAGCAATAGTGAATATAATTCTCGATATTTTTCTCATAGTTAAACCTGTTATTTTTCTATAATGCCCCACAAGTATAGCAGTATTTCCTTAAAGATCACAATCTAATACACGCGAGAGCTTATTTTCCTTTGTTTTTTGGCGATTAACAAAAGATAGATAAAAGCCCGTATATCTTTAACAAAAATTTTACTTTTTAAACGCATTATGAGGGGGTATCCGGAACTATGGAAATAAAAAGGAGTACTGGAAATGCGTATAGATATTAAGAAATTTCTGAAAGACACGGGCTTGGAGGAAAGATTTTATCCCGGTAAACGTCTTATAAAAAAATGTATTGCCGGCGTGGAACATAAGAGCCACGCCATTGTATATGACTGGCGCTCTCCCGATCTTATTCGCGTCGAGGTAAAACCCGGCCTTTCAGGTGAGGATTTACCGAAAAAAGAATTGGCAAAATACCCGCCAAGTCTCCAAACGAGAACTTTTTTCGAAATTGATGTAAACAGCGGCGAGGTTACCAGATTCTCCGATGATGAAGAGAGTGAAGGTAAAGGTAAATCCGGAGGTGGAGGTAAAAGTCCCGCTAAAACAAAACTTGAAGACAAAGGTGCGAGTCTTTCATCTTTCATGAAAGCCGTGGAAGGTACTGTGCCAGATGCTGGAGATCTGAAACGTGCTGTGGTTATGGGTATGGAAATTGCGAAAGAAGCTTTTGCCCCCGTTCTCGATGCATTTATCGCGCAAGCTGACAAAGCGAAAATTGTTTCCTCAGAGATATTGGCTCAGGCAGGTAAGTATATCACCAAATATACACCACCGGCTTTCTTGGAGGCAAAAGGAAACGAGGATGCACCTTACAGTTATAATCGTGAACGCAACGAATCAATGTTTGGCATGAATTTGAATTAGCAAGCTTTTTTTCTACGCATTTCAAAAGCTTAATACCAAAAACACCTCCCGTCACGGAGGTGTTTTTTTGTCTGCATTGACAAATTCAATATTATGTTTAATGTGTTTTTATGCTTAAAAAACTGCTTAATTTTTTGAATGAGCTGTCAGCTATACGCTTTTTCGGGCCTAAAGGCCCTGCTAAATTTGCGCCCCCAAATAATGCTCTTTTAAAAAACAATCATTTAGTTGAAAACCCTTACGATCTTGCCGAGGTTGATCGCATATTATGGGCCAGAATATCGCAGGAGCTGGAAAATAGACCCGACGGTCAGCCTTTGGTTATTCTTATGGGGGAAAGCCACGCACACCCTACAACAATTTTGCCCCAAATCGGTGTTCTGTCGCATCTCGCAGGACGAAAAGAAAGCGAACCAGACAATCTAAACTGCAACTTTGTGATGACTGCAGAATCACCAAATGACTTACACCAAATTTTATTTTCAGCGTTGAGGCAGGTTTACGGAGAGGATATCAATTCACGAGAAAAGTATTTGAACGGCCATTATGCTCTTATGGGTTCGCTAAATTTCAGATATATGGACATGGCGCCTCTCTCGCACCTTGCAGTTGAGAAAACATGCCTAGATCACTCCGTGCCCTTCAGATATGTCGATGCAGTGTGTAATACTTCTGAAGACAAGAAGATATTATCGCATGAAGATGAAACTGCCGCGAAACTGGCAACTAAATTACTGGGATTTGACCTTAAGGATTGTCCCGTTTCTGTAACATCGCCTCAAGGTATGATTATCCGCAATGAAATGATGGCACGCCGTTCCCTTGATTTTGCAAAAGAAATGGATTCAAAAATCATTGTACATACATGTGGGTTTTCTCACCTGTATGGTGAAAACTCTTTAGCCGAAATTTTTGAACGTGAAGGTGCAAAAGTTCTAAGCTTTTTACCCGTACCCACAGATTTTCTGGATAACCACGGACAATCTGCTGTTCCATATAGCAATACAGTCCATGTAAATGGTTTGAGCTTGAAAGAAGGATTTTATTCGCCTGGTACAAATCTGGCAGAACTTGGTTTTTTGAAAAGACTTTTTGCTGAAAGTAGTGATCCGGCGTCACCTTCATGTAAGGCAGAAGCAGCTATTGACGAAGAAATCTATATGCGTATTTTCAAATACAACCTCAACAAAATACCAGCGTAGTTACTTTATAAGTGGTTAGTGACTGACTTTGCCCGCTGCAACATCGTTGATAACTTCACGTAGCGTTCCGCACATCTCTTTGATTTGGTCTTCCGTTACGATTGCAGAAGGTGACAATTGGATATTTGGGCCCGAATATCGCATCACAATGCCACGATTAAACAGTTCATATGACACGCTTCGTGACATCCTCAAAGGATCCTTACCTTCTTCAGTTTCCAGTTGAACTGCAGCCATAAGTCCGACATTTCTGATATCGACAACATGAGGTGCATCTTTAAGCTTGTGAATTTCCTGTTCAAGGACCTTCATCATTTGACGTGCATTACCCATGATTTTGCCGTCTTCATAAGTGTCAAGAGTTCCAATCAATGCAGCGCTTGCAAGTGGGTGACCTGAATAGGTATAGCCATGAAGGAACTCGATGCCTTTCTCTGGACCGCCCATAAAGCCATCGTAAATTTGATCTGTACAAAGTGTTGCCCCCATGGGAACGACCCCGTTACTTAGCCCCTTGGCCATACAAAGTATATCTGCCTCAACACCAAACAGTGTTGTTGATGAGTATTCACCCATACGTGCAAATGCTGTAACCACTTCATCAAAGATAAGCAAAACACCGTGTTTTCTGGTTATCTCACGCAATCTGCGTAAATAATCTTTCGGGGGCGGCAAGATACCGGTAGATCCGGCGACCGGCTCGACAATCACTGCTGCTACGTTCTGTGGTGCATGAAACTGTATCAGCTCCTCTAGACCGTCAGCAAGATGTGCGCCCCATTCCGGCTGTCCTTTGACAAAGGCATTATGTTCAAGATTATGGGTATGTGGCAAATGATCAATGCTTGGTAAAAGTTGACCGAACATAGAACGGTTATATGACAGACCACAAACCGATATACCCCCGTAATTGACACCATGATAGCCACGATCGCGACCTATAAAGACCCGGCGGCCACCTTCTCCACGCGCATGATGATAGGCAGCTGCCATCTTCAAAGCTGTTTCAACAGCTTCCGAACCTGAATTGCTGAAAAATACATGATTATAGGAATCGGGCATTACCTTACAAAGTTTTTCTGCAGCTATAAAAGGCGTGGGACAGCCATATTGAAAGTTCAATGTTGAATCCAAAGTGTCCAGCTGAACCTTGATGGCCTCCTTCACTTTTGGTGCATTATGACCCGCATTGACACACCAAAGACCCGCAATTGCATCAAGTATAGTGTTTCCATCAACATCTTTATAATACATTCCATCTGCTGAAACCACGATGCGCGGATCTTTCTTAAAGAGCCTTTGAGGCGTAAATGGCATCCAGAATTCTTCCATGGATTGCGGCATTTTGGTGAAGTCGTAGTTTTGTGATGACATGGAAACCTCTTTTTTGATGGTAAATTAAGTCTGGACGAAACCTAACCTTTATATTTAATCTGTATTTACTAGAATCAAGTATACCACGCCTGAGAAAACCTCCAAGCTGCGGGGCAGCAAATAATGAATGATGATATAAGGAAGTCTAATGGACATTTAAACGGCCACGGGAACGGAAAGATCAGCGATCTTGAGGAGGAGCGGAAAAAACGCACTCCGAAACATCCAAAACCCCCAAAAGAACCGTTTTTAAATCTCCCACCCGTAACCAAAGCTCTTATTGCTGTTATTGTGGGATTACATTTTATTTTATGGGCATTAGTCAAAACAACTAATGGAGAGATGGTTGAAAGTCTGGTTTATAGATTTGCTTTCATACCTGCACGCTTTTCAGGCACCATGCCTTCAGATATATGGAGCCTTTTTACACCTATAACCTATGCTTTTTTTCATGGCGGGTGGTTTCATGTTCTCGTGAACTCACTCATGCTTCTTGCTTTGGGAGCCGGTTTTGAGAAAAATGTAGGGCCGAGACTTACTTTGTTTGTTTTTTTCGTATCAAGCATCTTTGCAGCTTTCACTCATTTCATACTCGGTCCTTCCTCCCCCTCACCTATGGTTGGTGCATCCGGCGGCATAAGTGGTTTGTTCGGTGCCCTTCTTTATATACTGTTTCTACGCGGTCAGTTTGGGACCCCCGCCATGTTTAAAAAGGCAATATTAGTATTTATTGCCATTTCAGTCATTTTTGGGTTTCTTGGCGGACCAGGTGGTGCGGCCATCGCATGGGCTGCGCATATAGGTGGCTTTCTTTGCGGGATAGTTATCATCCATACATTTAGAAAGAAGAAAATATGACTACCAATTTGTGGTTTTACTATGCGATTTCCAGCGCTGTCTTATGGGGATTGGCTTATTGCCTTAGCGATAAAATCCTAAGAGAAGGTATAACTATCGGGTTTTTAATGACGATTATAAATCTGTTTCAACTCGCGTTTTTTATCGCATATATGTTTTATGAACGTTCCCTACATAAGAATATGGAAGCTCTCAAAACGGGAAATCTGACATTTATTATAACGGTGATGGCTTTATCCTATATTATAGGTAACCTTGCTATTTTTCACGCCATCAGCTTAAAAAATGCATCATATGCCAACTTAATCGAAATTTCTTATCCCTTATTTACGATACTTTTTTCATATCTGATATTTAAAAATTTCGAGATATCTTTGCCAGCTATCCTTGGTGGAATACTCATTTTTTCCGGCATAGCAATTATATATATTAAAGGGTGAACTCTTAACCCAGGGCAGCTTTTCTGAGTTGATAGGTTCGGTAAGTGTCTTCTGTAACATCCGTCCCTTCAAGTTTCATGGCCAGAACATCTTCCACGGTTTCGCGCAAAACATTGTCTTCAGGGTTATCAACGCCTTTGATACAGTGTTGGCTATCAGATCTTAGCTGAGCCACAATATTCAGGTTATTACTGCACAAGGCATCAGGACGAGTAGACGATATAAGAATAACAGGTGTTTTTTGCAGCACGATTTCATCGTTGAAATCCTCTTCCAACATTGAGGCATATGACGGAAGCCAACTGGAGTCCAGAACAATAACATCTGGTTGTGCAACCTCTGCAAACTCATTCCTGAGTTCTTTTATATCTGTTAAAACGGCAACATGTTCAGCAGAGCCTTTCAAAGCATATTGCTGGTTTTCACGAACCGATTTTTCCTGTGAAGGCAAAGATATTATTTTAGTCATATTTTTATCATCCCTGTTTTTATATTATTCCCGATAATCTAGACTTACTATCTGTTTATGTCAACGATAACCGCTGAGGCTTTTCTTTTATTCTTACCTTGTTATATTAAACTACGCAAAAAAGAAGAGGTCGCATTATGTCTGAAATATTTAAAGTCCATAAAGAAACAGCCGATAAGGCACATGTTAATTCACAGAAGTATGATGCGATGTATAACGGCTCTATATCACAGCCTGATATTTTCTGGGCTGTGCAAGCCAAGCGTATTGACTGGATCAAAAAGCCGACAAAAATCAAGAATGCAAGTTTTGACGGGGATGTCAGCATCAAATGGTACGAGGACGGAACTCTAAATGCCTGTTATAATTGTATTGATCGCCATCTTCCGGAGCATTCCGATAAGACAGCATTCATCTATGAAGCCGACGAGCCGGGTCAGGCCGAACACATTACATACGCGCAAGTAAAAGATGAAGTTTGCAGGCTTGCCAATGGCTTGAAAAGTCGCGGTGTTAAAAAAGGTGACCGTGTCACAATCTATATGCCTATGATCCCACAAGCCGCCTACGCAATGCTAGCTTGTGCACGCATTGGTGCAGTCCACTCTGTTGTCTTTGGAGGGTTTTCGCCTAGCGCATTGCGTGACCGAATTCTGGATTGTGAATCCAACATTGTTATTACTGCAGATGAGGGATTACGTGGTGTTAAACCCATACCATTGAAGGCTAATACCGATGAGGCCGTTAAGGACTGCCCTGACGTACACACAGTCCTTGTCTATAAGCGCACGGGCGGTAAAACAGACTGGAACGACGCACATGACGTTTGGTGGCATGATCTGGTCGATAAACAGAACAATGACTGCCCTTGCGAAGAAATGAATGCGGAAGACCCGCTTTTTATTCTCTATACATCCGGCTCAACAGGTAAACCAAAGGGCGTGCTTCATACAACTGGCGGTTACATGGTTTATACTTCTCTCACGCATGAGGTTACGTTTGACCATCGTGCCGACAAAGATATTTACTGGTGCACGGCTGATGTTGGCTGGATTACAGGACATTCTTATATTGTTTACGGTCCTATGGCCAATTGTGCAACACAGGTCATTTTTGAAAGTGTTCCGAATTATCCCGATTACTCAAGGTTTTGGCAGGTCGTTGAAAGTCATAAAGTCTCCATATTTTATACAGCGCCAACTGCGATACGTGCACTCCTCAAAGAAGGAGATGAATTTGTCACAAAAACCGACCGTTCCTCATTACGCATTCTAGGTACTGTGGGTGAGCCCATCAATCACGAAGCATGGATGTGGTATTACAATATCGTTGGCGAAAAACGCTGTCCGATTGTAGATACATGGTGGCAAACAGAAACAGGCGGTCATATGATCACCCCATTGCCGGGTGTTACTGATTTGAAACCGGGCGCGGCATCCAGTCCGTTTTTCGGTGTGCAACCTGTATTGGTCAACGCCGAAACAGGTGACATTATAGAAGACACAGAGGCAGAAGGCGCACTTTGTATCCTGAATAGCTGGCCTGGACAAATGCGCTCGGTTTATAAGGATCATGACCGCTTTGTTCAGACGTATTTTTCCACCTATAAGGGGAAATATTTTACAGGTGATGGTGCGCGCCGTGATAAGGACGGCTATTACTGGATTACCGGGCGAATGGATGATGTTTTAAACGTATCAGGTCACCGGTTAGGTACAGCAGAAATTGAAAGCGCGATTAACGAACATGAGAAAGTCGCAGAAAGTGCGGTTGTCGGATTTCCTCATGATATCAAAGGACAGGGCGTATATGCCTATGTGACGTTAAACTCCGGCGCTGAAGGATCGGACGAATTGGAAAGGGAAATAAACGCACTGGTTCGCAAAATTATCGGCCCAATTGCAAAGCTTGATATAATACAGTTCGCCCCGTCCCTACCCAAAACTCGCTCAGGGAAGATCATGCGGCGTATTTTAAGAAAAATTGCGTGCGGCGAGGGTGACCAGCTTGGTGACACATCAACTTTGGCAGACCCTTCAGTGGTAGATTCACTTTTAGAAGAATCAAAAAAAACCGCTTAAAGCAACCTTTAGGCGGCCTGTGCAAAACTATGATGTAGAGAAGATGTGTAAGTCTTGGCCTTTGACGCCCAACGCTGTGCAATATAGAGCATCAGGAAACAAAAGATAAAGTCATCGTGACGTGCCTTATTGCGGGCTTCATCAATTTCTTTTTGTCTTTTAAGAAGTGCAATAAATTCGGGATCCTTGTCATGAGCCAGGCTCCCCCCAGAAGCGGAAATTTTCGCTCTTTTTTTTTCTGTGTTATCACCCGCTTCATCAGATGATACAGACGGGGCTGATTGTGCCATACGCATAGCCATCATTTCAGTGGCTTCCTCGTCCTCACGTAATTCTAAAACACGAGTTGTAACCATACACCAGGCACTGTCCACCATGTCGGCGGCAACATCTAGCATAGGATCGTTTTTAGGTGCCGTTCTTTTCAGGGATTCGTGTTGGGCCTTTGCATTTTTGTATTCTTTATAGAGATCGGACAAAAGAGGATCGACCTCACAATATAGAGATACCTCGTCAAGCTCAGCATTACCTTTGGAATGGTCTTCCTCAGCCAAAGACGTAATGGCCTGCAAGTCAAATTGCTCGACTATGGAGTTTAAAACGTCTTCTAATGGATTAAATTTCATGCTCATAAAGGTGTTCCGCTCACCCTTACAATAGCGAAAAACCACTAACGCAAAGTTAATTTATATTTTTGTAATAAAAAAGCCTTCAAACCTGACGGTAGAAGGCTTTCCTTAGCTTGTAAGGTAAATTTACGCCAAGCCGATAGCTGATTTATAAAGCTCAAGAAGCTCTTCTTCCTCACGGCGTTTTTCAGTATCCATTTTACGCAGGGATACGATTTTACGCATGATTTTAGTGTCAAAACCGGTTGATTTTGCCTCAGCATAGATTTCCTTAATATCTTCGGCTAGCTCTTTTTTCTCTTCTTCTAAACGCTCAATACGCTCAATGAACGCTTTTAAACGTGCACCACCGACGCCACCAACATCCTTTGCCTCTTCCTTGTTTCCAGATTCTTCGCCTGCAGGGAAGTTTGCTACGTTGTTATCCATGTTCTCTCCTTCGATTTGTAATTTCGTTTATTTATTAGCTTTGGCTACCCAGCGCTCAATCATAATGCCTTCCGGATGCCGTTTCAGATTACTTGTCCTTGATAACTGTGTTGTCACAAGTAATTTCTGCGACTGGTTACGCGCTGCCTTATTCATTTTTTCTTCCGGATCGGTATAGCTTATCATAACTGGAATTTCCACTATCCATTTATATTTTCCGTCCGATACACCTTTTTTAGTAATCGCAGGAAGGCTTTCAATGTAACTGGTCAACTCTTTGTTGTTGTTCCTCATGATTGTAACTATGTCCGCTTGCCCAAGAAATTTCTTGAAATCGGACATTCCGCGATCACTAAAATAAGGTCTTAATACGGAACCAAATGTTTGCAAATCACTAAATGAAAAATTTAAAGATTCTGATGCGGCTTCGTTGGCCCATACGGCAATTTGCTCTGGGTTTCTGTGAGGGTTGTCTAATGAACGTATATCCTTATCACCACTTTGACCGGACCCGTTTTCTGCTTCATATATAGTCATCAGGGCATTTTGACTGCCTGCATTTTGCGTATTTTTAGCAAACGGGGCTTTCAGTGTTTCGGAAGGCAGAGGCCCTTCCATATCCTGTTCAGGCGTAAGCCATCCTTTGATCTTACTGAAAGTGCCAGTTTCTTGCGCATATGAAGTCTCTGCAGAAAAAGTAAACAGAAACAGCATAACTAGAACTATAAATGAAAAACGCATAACCTTACGAAGCCTTTTTGAAACGCCCTATAAATTGACCGAATTTTAAAACATTGTCTATTCTGCGATCCAAAAATTCAAATGTTTTTGTCAGATCAGATGTATCGTCCCTGAACCAATATACAAATGTAGATATGATGACACCCGATAACAACATTCTCTTAGTATAATGATTATAATCCTGCGAGGTGTCACCAGCCCAATTCCAGATCATATCAGATGTTAACCATACGCTTCTGCTGGCGGACAGCCCCCCTCGCCCGCGTACCCAAAAACGGGTTAAATGTAATAAGGATTCTTTATACGGCGCCATCACCTCCAGCCGCTTCTCAACAGCAATTCTTATGCGCTCACGAATACGGTATTTTTCAGGATCAACATTTTCAAGCTGATCCATCATCATACTGTCGAAATAAGCCGAGATATCAGCTGCGACTGTTTTCATACGCGCAGGGAATAAAGCATCAGCCATGTCAGGCGAGTGGCCTTCAATGGCAACAGTTTCTTTGACAACATTCCATGTCAGCCCATCGAAAGCCACATTCTCAAGAAGAGCTTTTATAATATCGCTTTTAAGTTTTTTATAATCCATAATATCTTTATATGACACACCCCCCATAAAATAAAGGCCTGTATAGAAAAGATGACTGGACTTTTTAAGGTAAAAACACCACTTTAATCTGATATGTCAGATTCAGAAAAAGACCAGTCCCGCTTCACTTCCCGCATGGGTCGCTATGGTAGAGTATCAACTACAATGGCTGGACTCGCAGCCCGTATGGCAGGTGAAAAATTTTTTGGATTGAAAATCGAACGTGGCGAGCATGCCGCACAATTAACTGCTGCACTGGGTAATATGAAAGGCCCTTTGATGAAAGTTGGCCAGATACTGGCAACAATTCCAGAGGCATTACCATCCGAATATGCACTTGAATTTCAAAAACTCCAGTCAAACGCACCTCCAATGGGATGGCCTTTTGTAAAAAGGCGTATGAAATCAGAATTAGGACCAGACTGGTTGGGAAAGTTTAAATCTTTTGAACATGACGCTGCTGCCGCCGCCAGCCTTGGACAGGTTCACAAGGCAGTTACGCATGGCGGGTTGAACGTCGCCTGTAAATTACAATATCCGGATATGAGGTCTGCGATTGATGCTGATTTACGTCAGTTGAAAGTGATTTTTTCTATTTTTGAACGTTATGATAAAGCTATCTCTACAAAATATATTCATGAGGAGTTAAGCACCAGGCTTTTGGAAGAACTTGATTATGACCGGGAGGCGCGCCACTGTAAACTTTATGATTACATGCTAAGAGATGAGTCTGCCGTACATATACCTACCGTACAGGACGATCTATCGACAGATCGGCTTTTAACCGCTGAATGGCTAGATGGCGAACACATACTGTCTTTCAGGGATGCTCCCCAACAACAAAGAAACGAGATTGCCCTAAATCTTTTCAGAGCTTGGTATGTCCCTTTTTATTATTATGGAGTCATTCACGGGGATCCGCATTTGGGAAATTACTCAGTGCGCAATGATAATTCTATAAACTTGCTGGATTTCGGTTGTGTAAGGGTTTTCCGTCCACAATTTATTGAGGGTGTTATAAATCTTTATACTGCCTTGATGAGTGAAGATTACGATATGGCCGTATCTGCTTACGAATCTTGGGGTTTTAAAGATCTTAGTAAAGACCAGATCGAAACCCTTAATATATGGGCCAGTTTTTTATATGGTCCTGTTATGGATGATTCTGTGAGGCCTATAGGTGAGGTGACAAACGGAGTGTACGGACGGGAAACGGCAGAAAAAGTACATAAAAAGCTCAAAGAACTGGGTGGTATAACTGTGCCAAGGGAATTTGTCTTTATGGACCGCGCCGCGCTAGGGCTTGGATCTGTATTCCTCCACCTCAAAGCAGAAATAAATTGGTATGAACTCTTTAACGACCTAATTAAAGGGTTTAAGGTAGAAGAACTTGAAAAAAGACAGACGGAAACATTGTCCAAATTTAATTTATAGCATTAAGGGTGAATATGGCCGGTTTTTTTGAAACAGTTATTAATAATGAATATATGCCTCACGGTTACTGTTTCCTGTGGCAGCCAGAACTGCTTTGGCTACATGCCCTGTCTGATCTCATTATTGCCATTGCTTATTTTAGCATTCCTATTTCAATAGGAATTGTGCTTTACAAACGTAAAAAGGCAATCCCATTTTACTGGCTTTTTGGTTTGTTCGCAGGATTCATATTTTTGTGCGGACTTACCCATGTTGTAGAAATGATTAGTATCTGGAAACCTTTCTATTATTTGGAAGGTCTCCTGAAACTTTTAACAGCGGCACTATCTATTGCTACAGCCTTATTAGTATTTCCTCTAATACCCGTTTTACTGGACAAATTTGAAGATTTGGCCAATTTAGAAGCAAGGGACAAAGATGAAAATGAAGCTTCATAAGCAAATAGATCCACACTCTTTCACTCGGAGTTTTTCTGTCTATCGACTTCCGACAATAATCGTTACTGTTGGGCTTATTATATCCATACTCGGATTTCAAATGGCCCTGAAATATGACATCGATAACAGCAGAGAAAGTTTTGAGCTGGCATCAGAACAAGTATACAGGGCTGTGGATTCAGATATACGTCGCCATGAACAACAAATAACTGCGATTGGTCGTCTAATTGGACAAATACAAAATTTTTCGGAAGAAGAGTTTGTAGATGTTTCAAATGCTTTTACGATTAATACCTATTTCAATCACATTTCCTTATATCGTCTTGAAGATGAACAGACGGCTGTTGATTTGTATCCAAACGCCAATTTTACAAGAAAGCTGACAAGTATTGCCGCACTTCCGCCAATTGTAACAGCCATGCAAAAAGCCTCAGAGCTAAACGCAACATACCTGTCTGAAACTTTTGACTATGATGTCGACGGTACGACTCGTAAACTGGCAGCCTTTGTTACCCCCCTGACAAAAAAATATAGAGAAAACGTATTTCTTGTCGGGGTGCTTGACCTTCCAAGATTATTTGAAACCGCTTTCAAAGGGGACACCAATAAGGGCCCGGTTAATGTACGTGTAAGCAAAATTACACCCAATGATGAGACGTTGGTCTTTGAACAATATAACGAAGGTTTAAAACCTTTCTTTATGACCATAAGCTCAAAGGATGTGTCCAGTTTGAAATTTGAGAGGGCGCGTTTTTTTGAGGATTATGCTTGGAAAATTACTATTTTTTCTGCTCCGAATGGTTCCATAAGCAATATCGGGGTTTTCCCTTGGATTACTTTACTCTGTCTTATAGCAGTGACTATTCTTCTTGGTTATATAGCCTTTAGGATTACCGTTGAAAATGTGCGTGTCCACCATTTGGTTGACGTTCAAACCGAAAGTTTGCGTGCCTATACTGAAAAGCTTGAACAGCGCAACCGCGATCTAGATGATTTTGCCTATATTGCATCGCATGACCTCAAAGAACCCTTAAGAGGCATTTCAAATTATTCTGAGTTTCTTTTGGAGGACTTTGGTAAGAAACTTCCAGGTGAAGGGCGCGAAATGCTTGAAACTTTACGCGGTCTTTCTGCACGCATGGAAGTCCTTATTGATAATCTATTGAAATACTCAAGATTAAGCCGTGAAGACCTTAATTATAAATATACGGATATGTCCAAAATCGTAAATGAGTCTCTAGAGACGCTCAGCATTATGATTAAGGACAATAACGTTCATACGGTTGTACAGAAAGATATGCCAAGCGCTTACTGTGACTCTGCAATGATAGGCGAGGTTTACCGCAACCTTATAACCAATGCGATCAAATATAATGATAAAAAGACTAAAATGATCGAGCTTGGCTATGACCGCGATAAAGATACGCCGGCCTTTTTTGTACGTGACAATGGTATTGGTGTTCCCGAAAACCATAAAGAGACCATTTTCAAAATTTTTAAACGCTTGCACGGAAGGGATGAATTCGGCGGCGGAACAGGCTCAGGGCTGACTATCGTTAAACGCGTAATTGACAGACATCACGGCAAAATATGGGTGGAATCTGAAATGGGGAAAGGTACAACTTTCTTCTTCACAATTAATGTCAAAAAGAAAGAAGGAGAGATTGTAAATGGCTAAGAACTTTCACATTATGATAGTCGAAGACAGTCCTGAGGATTACGAGGTTCTTTCACGCGCAATAAAAAAAGCAGAGATGCCTGCCCAGATGACACATTGCTTTACTGGGGAAGAAGCCATACAGCTTTTGACTCACCTCTCATCGTCATCAGATAGTTACGAATTGCATGATACAACCCTGCCGGATCTCATCCTTTTAGACCTAAATTTGCCTGGAACAGATGGTTACGGGGTTTTAGAATTTGTAAAAACGCGGAACGATATTGCCTATATACCTGTTATTGTATTTTCAACATCTACAAACCCGACAGATATTAAAAAAAGTTATAAAATGGGTGCTAACTCTTATATTTCAAAACCTCAGGATCTTAAATCTTACAAAGAGATGGCTCTACATTTTAAAGGTTACTGGATGGACTGTGTGTCCCTTTATAAATAACCAGGGCAGGATTTAAAGTGGCAGAACCAGATTTAAAAGAATTTAAGATACTGATATTGGAGGATAATCCTGCAGATATCGATCTTTATAAAAGAAGATTGACGAGGCAGAATGCGGCTAAATTTGACCTCACGACAGCGGGAACAATTGCCGACGCAAAAAAATGCGCAAATGAAGAAACATTCGATTGTTTCGTAGTAGATTATCGACTTCCTGATGGTGAAGGCCTTGATTTTGTACATTTTCTGACACAAAGCCTTGAGGAACATACAAAAAAACCTGCGGTTTTAATGATCACCGGACAAGGAAATGAAGAAATTGCAGTTGCTGCAATGAAAGCTGGTGTTCATGATTATTTGACCAAGCGCAGTATATCTGACGGCTTTTTTGTAAGGCCCATTTTAAATGCCATTCAACGTGCAGAGCTTTCCTCGCAAATACAATATTACCAAAATGAACTGGAACGTTCTAATCAGGAATTGTCTGATTTCACGCATACTGCGTCACATGATTTAAAGGCACCCTTGCGTCGTATTATATCTTATTGTGAAATGCTGGAGGAAGATGCTGGTCCGAAATTGTCGGATGATGAAAAATCAATGCTATCCAGAATGACTTTGAATGCATCTAGAATGCAAAATCTTATTAGCGGGCTCCTCAGTTACTCCCTTATCCAGTCGGAAAAAGAAGAGGCCGAGGATACAAACCTTCAGGTGATGATGGAAGAAATCCGGGACGAGTTTTTGGAGCAAGTAGAAGAAAATAATGCAAACGTCATTATATCTGATCTTCCTACATTACAAGTATATCCCATGAGAATAAGACAGTTATTTACCAATCTTTTTTCTAATGCATTAAAATACAGAAGAGAAGAAGATCTCACCATAGAAATAAGCCATGAACCCAAAGACGGAAAATGCCTATTTAAAGTCAAAGATAACGGATTGGGAATAGATGAAGCTTTCCATAAGGATATTTTTAAGGACTTCAAACGACTCCACAATCAGGAAGAAATAGAAGGTACAGGGTTGGGGCTGGCCATATGCCGTAAAATTGTTGAGAAACATGATGGTGAAATTTGGCTTGAATCCGAACCCGGCAAAGGAACAACTTTCTTTTTTACATTAAGCATGTAAAGAGGTAGAAAAATTTTTGTTTTTACCCTCAGGACGTTTCGAAAATTGATTTTGATTGGAAATAACAGAATGAAAAGTATCGGATGCTACTTTCAGTCTCTCAGCAAACGACAATATATCGGACAGCGGAACCGCAAAGCTAACACGTCTTAGGCTTTCTTTTTCATCGTAACCGGCCCATTGCAAATGGGCAAAGGAGATATTGTCGTCTTTTAGAAGTGTAGAAATTGTCACTTCCTTATCGAAATAACTGTCACGTTTTATCTCACTTGTATAAAGCTGCCCACTCTCAGCGCATTTCCAAACTTTAGTGGCAGGGTTATCTTTTTGTAAATCAATAACATGGAAAAACCCTGCTTCAGGCGTAGTTATAATGCCAACTCCTTTTATACCGTTACTTAACAATCTTATTGCTTCATATTCAGTAATGTTTTTTTGCTTTGAAACTGTCCTCACAAGACGCGCCCTATCAGCCTTTTTCAATTCAGGCATTTTTTCCATGCCATTGATTAAGGCCTTCATAAGCAAACCATTAAATTTGTGATCACTATTCAATCGACTGACAAAGCGCTTTCGCATAAGCGCGCT
>NZVS01000020.1 GCA_002701555.1 Alphaproteobacteria bacterium
ACTGACAGGAAAGCAATTATGAGTGCGGCAAGGGCGGCGCTTAAAACAGAAATAAACAGGCGTGTTATGAGTTTATTAAAAGCGGAAAATTCACAGTTCACTTTGGATGATGATGGGCAGATATATTATCAGCCCCTTCTGAATAACCCTATGAAGGGTGATGCTGTTGCAAAAGTTACTAAAGGTAACGATTTGCTGGAGCCTAATGTTACCCTAACAGAATCCGGAATGATTGCCGACGAGGACAAACCGAAAATTGTCGAAAAACTTAGCGGATGGTTAAAGGCGCATATATCAGAAATACTTGCCCCTTTGATGAAGCTTAAGGGCGAAAGCAATGAAGAAACAGCCGCAGTCCGCGGTATAAGTTACCAGCTATCTGAGTCATTAGGGGTTGTACATAGAAGTGACGTAGAGGAACTGATATCTACGTTGGATGAAGATGGACGTAAGGCGTTGCGGACAAAGCGCGTGAAGTTGGGACCTATACTTGTTTTCCTTCCTGAGCTTAACAAACCTAAAACTGTGCGTTTGAGAGCTATGCTCTGGACGCTTTGGAATGATGAAAAACTGCCTGCAACAGTACCAAACGATGGATCTGTTTCTGTGGTTATTGATAGCGAAAATATAGATAGAAATTACTATCGCGCTATTTCCTACCCTGTGTTTGGGCCTCGTGCTATTCGTATTGATATGTTGGATCGTGTTATCAATGCGATTTATGAGAATGCCAAGGACGGGAAGTTTCAGGCACAACACAAAATGGCTGAATGGCTGGGATGCTCGATTGAGGATTTATATGCGATATTAAGCTCAATGGGACATAAACATATCAAAGCAAAAGCGGAAGAAACTAGCGTTGAGAAACCTCAGGCTGAGGGGGAGACAAGCCAGACTTTAGAAGCTGAAAAGACAGCAGATGATGAGGAAGTCGCAACAACAGAGGAAAATGCCGCAAAAACAAATGATGGCAAAAATGACAGCGATGCAACAGATAAGGAGCAGTCTAAGCCAGAGCTTGATTATTTCTGGTTGAAAAAAGGACAGATACATAAAAAAGCAAAGTCGAAATCTTTTTCAAATAAAAAGCCGCCTAAAGGTAAAAAAGGTAAAAAACCTTTTGATAAGGGCCCACGCGTTATCAAGGCAGAGGCGAAGAAAAATGAAGAAGACAATCCCTTTGCAATTCTTGGCCAGCTTAAAGGTAAGAAGTAATTTCTATGCACGGGGAGACTGAAGATAGAGACGGGTTCGTAACACCTGATGAGCGCACTGGACAGGATTTGATGCGTTTGAGTTTTGTTGATGCAACCATTAACCGCTATCTACCAATATTATCCCTGACCTATATTGCATCCGTTTTAGGTATGGCACTGAAACGGGGTGGTACGGCAGATTTCATTTTTCGAATTTTAACTGATGAAAAAATTTATGATCTGGCCCTCATGGTGGCAATTTGGGTTTCCATACCCGCAATTATATGGATATCCATGAGGAGTATGGGTGCGCTGGGAGCTTATGCCAATAACTGGTATAAATCTGTAACAACTCTCATGGTCTTGACACTTTTTGCTAGCTTTTTACTTTTCCCCCCCGATGGTCAGGGGCACCAAATCTGGTATACGGCAAGACTTTTCATAGCAGCAGCCATTCCAATTCATATTGTCCAATATTGGTTTTTTACAAAAGAAGGTTTGCCTAACACATATTCTGCTGTGCTCGGCGCAATCGCCTTAAGTTTGGCACTCTACGGTCTGCTTGTCATTTAAGGGTTAGGCAAAATACCTAATGTAGGGAATTCTGAAAGCGGCTTTGTTAGAACATCTTCTGTAATAAGGCCGTTATCTATAGACCTTCTCGCAAGCCTTGCCATCAATGCATCGGAAAATAATTCGCGATCCAGTTCATGACCTTTTAGAATGTCCATAAAATCCTTCATGCTTTTTGGTGTGTTTTCGCCATGTCGCATCCAGCCATATTGAGGGATAACGCCACTGGCAACCAGTAAGCCGTCATTTCGGATTGTCTTCTCAACGACAGCGGCAGGAGTATTTTTTACATCGGAAAAGCGGGCAATAATTTGAGCACTTTCATCTTCCGGATGTAAAGCAGGTCCGTTTCCATAGGCAATTGTTATAGTCTTATGAATGCCATCCATAACTACATCAATACGAGGTAAAACAATGTCGGAATACTGGGAATTTTCTTTGGCAGCTATATTATACAGTTCAGATATAGGGCCGATCGCGTTTCCTCCAATATGGGGAGTGGAGGATGTTTTCTCTCGATGTTCACCCTGTAACGGTTCCCATTTTATACCATCAAAGCTATGGTAAGCACCCGCGCATTCTGCCCACTGAACACCTCCATTTTCCAAATGCTCTTTTTCAAGGCGGAAAATATTATCGGTGAAAATTTCGTTATAGCGGCTACGTGTTCCGGTAATGCCTGGTTTTACAAACATAAAGGAAAACTCAGGCTTCCAAAGGGAGGGCTTTGTCATAAGCTCGCGGCTTAAAGGAATGAGATCTACACTTTCGTTAAAAACGCGGCGGAGAGTTTTTTCAAGTCCTGAAGTCGCTGTAAAGGCGAAAGGATCACGAAAATATGTTATAGCCGGCAAAGAAATCCCCTGTAGTTGTTTTTATACAGGGGAAAATAAATTCGTTTTTGGATATTGTAAAGCTGACAGGGTATAGAATGTTTAACTTGTTGTTGAAAAGTTTTAGTTGTCTACACCAATATCACTTGTACCATCTAAGTTAGTTTCAACATCAGTACCTATCGATGTGTTTCCAGAAGCATCTGAATCAAGCTCTGTACCAATTGACGTGCCTGCATCTGCGTCGTAATTATCGTCCTTATTATCAGGATTATAAACCATTGATCTGTTGTCTAAATCTCCTACATCGGGATTTCCACGTCTGTTCGGGTTTATATTATTGTCACTGTTGTAATCATAAAATGGTTCACCATCTCTTTGAATATCAGACTGATCCATATCATTATTCATATCAGACGAATTCATTCCATCTTGTTCGTTGATCTGGGATGATGAGTCTGGGTCAACAGGTGCCGCATATATAGGTTGATTAATGTTGCCATCCTGCTCGGCGGCTGTATTGCTATCATTTGTATTTGACGTGCTACGATTATCCATTGATCCGGTATCAGGATCGACAGGTGCGGCGAATGTTGGTGTGTTTTGTGCCCCAGCTGAGCTTGAACCACTCATGCTTGCACTACCACTTGCACCAGATGATCCTGAAGATGTTTGCGCCAGAATAGTCGTTGTGCCCAGTGAAAAGACTGCCGCAACAGCCATAAATGTAAAAGATTTACGTAGCATAGTCATAATATTTCCTCGTGTTACTAAACAAACATCCAGCTTTTAAAGAAAGTTCCCACTTCAAAAAAGAGCCGGTGCAAAACACCGGCTCTTAGTTTTTGAACAGGGTAACTAATTAGTTGTCAATGCTAACGCCGCTATCAACGCCTGCATCTACATCAGCACCGATAGAGTCGTTCACATCAGCACCAACTGACGCATCTGCGTCAGCATCTGCATCAACAGCGCTATCAGGGTAGACTTCATCATCCATGACTTCTGTTTCGCTTCTTACATCTGTACCTACAGTTGCGCTTGAATCTGTATCAACTGAAGTATTGTCTTCATCTTCAGCGAGACCATCATTTGCATCTGCATCAAGATCAGCAGTTGTGTCTGTATCTATTTCTGCAGCACTGTCTACAGTAGATGTATCAACACCGATATCGGAACCGATGCTTGTGTCAGTATCAGCACCAACATTTAGCTGGGCTTGTGCAGGAGCTGTGAATCCGATTACGGCAGCAGTAGCTAGTAGTGCGAAAAATTTTGTTTTAGTCATTTCTTTTCCTCAAGTTTTTGGTTATTGCAATATTGCGCAATATATTCTCAATTCCAGAGATTTCAAGCGAATGCTTTGTTATTTTATTTCTTTTATTCCTGAAATTCTGCGATATCGGGGATACGGGAAAAGGCTATTTTTGTTCCAACGTGCCCTGCTTGTGTTTTAGGGGTAAAACCTATGTGAAGAGCTTCAGAGCCATATCTTTGATTTACTTGATCTATCAAAGATGAAAGCTTTTCATTTTTCTTTTTCAGATCTTGAAAACCCTGAGAAGTCGTATCAAATAAATCAGGTGTAATTTCACCGGTTTTACAAAGTCCTGCAAATGTTACAGAAACCTTTTTTAACCGTGTTGGTTTAAGCTCTAGCATCATGGCTACCCATAAATCATCCAGTGCCTTTAAAAACATGAAGTTATCCTGAGCCGGCGATACAGAAATTTGCTTGGCCCATTTTTCGCCATTGAGACTGCGTGTGGAAAGTATAAAGGACGTCGCGTAGAATCCTTCGCGTCGTAGACGAGCTGCTGCTTTATTCGTCAATCTGCGCGCCACGAGGCGGGCCATATCGGGCGGACGAAGGTTTGGGTCAAGAACGCGAGAATGACCTATCATCCCGCGCTTGGTCTTCTGCTCGGGTATATCTGCACCTCTTAAGTTATACCAGAAACGCTCTCCACCAACGCTTCCCCAAATTTTACGCGCATGCTTAGGAGAGATATTCCAGAATTGCTCGACAGTTCTTATGCCTGCTCTGGAAAGACGATGTTCCATATTTGTATTGATGCCAGGCAAATCCGTCAAAGATAGATCAAATAGACGCCCCGGAAGATGGTCTGGATGAAGGATGATAAGACCGTCTGGTTTTTCCATGTCAGTGGCTACCTTTGCTAAAAAGCCATTAGGAGCAAGACCGATTGATGCGCGTATAGCCGGGCCTATATTATCGCGAAGGCCTTTTTTAATTCTATGGGAGAGTGCTGTTGCTGCCTCAACAGATCGCTTATTAGGTGGAAGGCGGCTGGAGAGCTCATCAATCGACCAGATTTTGTTAATAGGAGTATGGCGGGCAATTTCTTCGACAATCTTATGGTGATAATGAACATAGCGGTCGTGGCGGGCAAGAACACAAACCAGATCAGGACATTTAGCTTTGGCCTCATAAATTTTTGTGCCTGTTTTTATACCATAGGCTTTGGCCTCGTATGATGCAGCAATAGCACAAGTTGCGTCTGTCATCATGGGTACGACAGCGACGGGGCGTCCAATCAGGGAAGGATTGTCTTGCTGTTCTACACTTGCAAAATAGCTGTTAAGGTCAAGAAAAAGCCATTTCAAGTCAGGGGATACAGGTATATTGTTTTCTTTGTTTATCATATGTTCACTATATGTTCCTTTTTAGGGGTGCGCAAGTGATTTCAAATCATAATAAAAAAAAGTTGTATAATGTTGGCTCACGGACATAATGTTGGGTAGTAATTTGAATGCCTGAAGAGCAAAGGACGTTAAAATGAATATGAAATCACAAACAATGACAGAGAGCCGTTATAATATGTGGCGGGCCATCTTTGCGATGGCTCATGCAGATAACGTAATTTCTCCTGAGGAAGAAAAGTTCATGCGTGAGACACTGGGCAAATTTGAATTCTCTGATAGCCAGCGTCAGCAGTTACAAGAAGATATGAAAATAAAAAGTGAGCCTGGAGAGCACTTTGATAATATTAGCGTTCGTAAAGACAGGAGTGACTTCTTCGAATATGCCAGACTAATTGTGTGGTGTGATGGAGATTTCGATGAGCAGGAGCAAAAGATCATGGCGCGTTTAAAGCAACACCATTTGCAAAAGCTCGACCCTGACGAAATGATTAAAGAGATACGACAGACTTTTGATGACAAGGAACAAGCCGAAATCAAAGAAAAAATGCGCGAAATGTATTTTAACTTACAAAAAGATGTTCAAGAGACAGGGGGGATGATGGGAGCTGTTGTGCGTCGTATGTGGGAGGAAAAGAAGACTGATTAAGGTTCTTCGGATGGGGGTGGCTGATTGTGTATGCTATCAAGCCTTTCTCTAAACATTTTACAGCTAATGGTAAATTCTCTTTTAATCTCGGTGTAAAGTTTTCTGCTTTGGTTATGGTCTGTTTCTTCATTTAAAGAATACATTGTGCTACGACATAGGTTAGAAAAGCCGGATAGTCCAATATTGCCAGCCATAGACGCCATAGCGTGAAGATGCTCTGCAAGTAATACTGGGTCGTAGCCTGAAGCAACAATATCTTTAAGCTTTAATGATGTATCTTCTTTAAAGTCTACAAATGTTTCTTGCATTTTTTCTTCGCCTAGAAATGAAATATATTGATGGAATAGGCTCTCATCAAAATTTTCTGAAGTTGGGACTTCAAAGGAGGGGGGCAGTTCACTTGATGTACCCAGAAGAAAATAATCCAGATTTTCGTATAGCTCAACGGTTTGGACAGGTTTAGGTAAGAAGTCATCTATACCTACCTCAAAACATTTTGCAATTTCTTCAGAGGAGGTATTTGCTGTTAATGCAACAATAGGGATTTTTTCGTATTTTTCCATCTTACGTATTTCAGATGCTGTTTCCAATCCACCCATAACCGGCATACGAATATCAAGTAAAATCATATTGACGTCATCATGCTTTTTAAGGAAATCAATAGCATCTTTACCATTAGAGACAATACTAGTCTTGTAACCTCTTGAAGCCAACATGGCCTTTATCAACTCCTGATTCATCGGAATGTCTTCAGCAACCAAAATATGGCTAGAAAATTCAAGTTCGTTTCTGGGTTTGTTATTAGTGTCTTTACGAGCCGGAATAGTATCCTTAGCATCACAGATTTCAAACGGGAGTGTTATAAAAAAAGTGGTACCTTTATTTTTTTCACTTTCAACACTTATGTTACCTCTCATCGTGTTGACAAGTTGCCTGCAAATAGCAAGTCCAAGACCCGTCCCTCCATAAGAAATAGCCGTTTCCGCAGTTTCTTGGGTAAATGATTCAAATATGCGTTCAAACTTGGATGGTTCTATGCCAATACCGGTATCCCTTACTACAAAATCTACTTTCAAAACACCGAAACTGTCTTGGATTTCATTAGGCTTAACTGAAAGAGAGATATGCCCTGTTTCAGTAAATTTGATGGCATTGCCGATAATGTTAAAAAGTATTTGGTTTAAAGAACGACCATTAGCCATGACACATACTGGCATATCACGATCGTAGTACACGTTAAGAGCTAGATTTTTCAATTCAGCTTGTATTTGAAGAGAGTTGAGAGCAGGGGCAATTGTTTCTTGTAAATTAACAGCTTCCTCTGTTAATTCAGCTTTACCTGACAATAATTTTTCAAAATCAAGGAGATCATTAATAAGTTGGGAAAGCATGTTACCGCTTTGCTGAATATTTCTGAGGTATTTGGCTTGATAGTTACTAAGTTTGCTGTTTTCCAGTAGCTCGGCATAGCCTATAATGCCAAACAGCGGAGTTCTCAACTCGTGGGTCACCGTAGCAATAAATTCTGATTTCGCCCGTGTAGCGTTCTCTGCCCTTTTTTCACTAATAATCAAATCTTCATAAGCTTGAAGTTGTCGTGTGTGTAAAATAAACAGTCCCCCAAGAAGGAAGCAGAATAAGGTTCCGCTAAATAGGAAGACTGGGAAGTAATGTAAAAAGACTTCCCTTAACCCATTTTGATCTGGAACGAAAAGCACAAAAGCTAAGCCTATAGGGGTGATCAAGAAGGAATACAGTATCAGCCTGCAAACAGTCATTTGTTGGTTATGTTTCCTAAGGTAGTGACCGTAAATAGCGCCAATTGCTGTGACCACAATTATAGCTGCAATACCCGCTTCTATGCCTGCACCCCCCATAAAGGGACGAAAAACAATGGGAAGGATTGCGGCCACAACAGCACCAACTGGTCCTGCAAAAATACCGGCAAGCCCTAAGATAGGAACGCGTAGGTCGCAAAGGACCCCCGGTGCTAATTCAAGTCCTAAAAACATAGCTATGATGGTGGCGACGCCGAAGACTACTCCGAGCGTTATTTGCCATACTATGAGAGGTAATTTCCCGTTCCAGTTGCTAACTAAGATGAATGTCACGAAAAGAGCGGTTATTAAGCCTATATTTTCTAAAAGGCTTTTAAAGATAGTAATTTGATCCATCATGATAACAACACTCCCCACCGCCTTGTATATCTAATTATACACGCAGTATGTTATTAGGGTATTAATAACACGGAAGTTATTTTTTGTGTAACGCTTTCAACCTATATAAATAATCAAGTGCATCTCTGGGGGAGAAGGTGTCTGGATCCATATTCTCCAGTTCATTGATGACAGGACTTACATTATCCTGGGTTGTGGGCGTTTGCTGGAATAAGGGCAAATCTTTTGCGATATTGTCAGGTTTTGTTTGTTTGTTGCTGCTTTCTAGCGAATTTAAAACCATTTTAGCTCGTTCTGTGACTTTAACAGGCAGTCCAGCTAGCTGAGCAACATGTATACCATATGATTTGTCTGCAGCGCCGGCTTTTACCTTATGAAGAAATACTATGTCGTTTTCCCATTCTTTTACTGCCATAGCGTGACACGACAGCGACTTTAACGTGTCCGTTAGTGATGTTAATTCGTGGTAATGTGTTGCAAACAAACCCCGACATTTTAGAATTTCATGCAAATGCTCGACACAAGCCCAGGCGATAGATAACCCATCGTAAGTTGCTGTTCCTCGCCCGATTTCATCAAGTATAACAAGTGACTGTTCAGTTGCCTGATTTAGGATTGTTGCTGTTTCCACCATCTCAACCATAAATGTAGAACGTCCTCGGGCTAAATCGTCAGCCGCGCCGACACGACTGAAAACTTTATCAATAAGTCCGATTGTAGCAGTTTTAGCGGGAACATAACCTCCCATTTGTGCCATAATAGCAATGAGAGCGTTTTGCCTTAGAAATGTTGATTTACCAGCCATATTAGGCCCCGTGAGAAGCCATAAATACTGGGCTCTATCCAGATTGCAGTTATTTGGGACAAAATTCTTATCACCGGCATCACTTAATGCGCGCTCTACTACCGGGTGTCGTCCTTCACATATATCGAATTCTTGCCCTGTGGTTAAGTGTGGACGGCAATAATCTTTTTCTGCTGCCATGTCAGCGAATGAATAGGCTACATCTAAGTTGGCAATGCCCCTTGCAACACGGGCAAAATCAGGCGCCTCGGCGGTCACTTTTGCCCTGAGATCTTCAAAGATATCAAGTTCAATTGCTATGGATTTCTCAGCTGCTGAAGATATATCCCGCTCAAGCTCTGAAAGCTCTGCAGTAGTAAATCTTACAGAATTTGCCAGTGTCTGACGATGAATAAAAGGATTGTCAGTATTGTCAGATTTTGCAGTTACTATGAGGTCATCAGCTTTTTTTGCGGGAACATCTATGTAGTAACCTAAAATATTATTATGAGATATTTTTAGACGGTCTATTCCTGTCATTTTAATATATCGCGACTGTAACTTGGCGATGAGTTGCTTGCTTTCTGATCTCAATAAACGCAATTCATCAAGTTTTGTGTGATAGCCATTTTCAATAAAACCTCCGTCTCGAAGTAAAGCGGGAGGGTTTTCACATAAGGCGTTGTTTAAAATACTTTGTAGATTGTTTAAATTCGTCCCGGGTCGTATGGCCTCAGATATTATTTTTAATGCATCCGAATGTTTACCATCAGCAATTAAAACGGCATGAATTTCTTGTGCAGCGCTTAACCCGGCAGCCAAAGCACACATATCTCTGGGCGTTCCGCGGGCTACACAAAGGCGGCTTAATGCTCGTTCAATATCCGGTGTATTCTTCAGTAAAATTTTTAATTGGTCTTTAAGCGAGGGTTTGGCAAACAAAGCGCCTACTTCATCAAGGCGCTGGTTTATTAGGGCAGTATCTCTTAAAGGAGCCATAAGCCTGTTTTGAAGCTCTCTCGCGCCTGCTGGCGTAACTGTTCTGTCTATAGCCCATAGCAGAGAACCTTTGCGTTCTCCTCCAAGGGTAGACGCAAGCTCCAGATTTCTCCTTGTAGCGACGTCAATAGACATCACTGCATTACCTTCAACACGTTCAAGAGAATTTAGAAAGGGCAGGCTACCTTTTTGCGTGCGATCAAGATAATCAATTAAGGCACCTGACGCTGCTAATTCTGCTCTTGAGAAAACCCCAAAGCTATCTAGCGTTCCTACGCCAAATACCTCTTCCAAGCGTAGCCGTGCATTATCACTGTCAAATAAACTCTTCGGCATCGGCGTAATGTCGCAGATAAAGTCTTCCAGCTTATCTAATATAGTATCTTGCAAGGAATCTGGGTAGATGATCTCGCTTGGGGAAATGCGTGCAAGTGATGAGACAATTTCGCCTTCGGAAACAGGTTGCACGAAAAAAGCGCCAGTTGAAATATCTAGCCATGATAAACTGTATTGGCCACCTATATGAGATATAACAGCAAGGTAATTACTTTTTGAGGCATCTAGCAGATGATCTTCAGTCAAAGTTCCGGCCGTAACAACACGTACGACATCTCTTTTAACAAGGGCTTTGCTACCTCCACGTTTTTTTGCTTCCGCGGGGGTTTCGGTCTGTTCGCAAATAGCAACTTTGAGACCAGCCTTAATGAGTTTCGCCAGATAGGGGTCATGAGAGTGGTACGGGACACCGCACATCGGAATTTTCTCACCCTGATTTTTTCCGCGTTGTGTAAGGGTAATATCAAGAATAGACGCCGCTTTTTCAGCGTCATCGAAAAACAATTCGTAAAAATCACCCATCCGGTAGAAAAGTAGTGTTTCCGGATAATGCTGCTTTAGTTCATGGTATTGGGCCATCATCGGTGTGTGACCGTCTTCCATAAAGTCTTCGGCAGTTTTTAACTGTGCTGCACTGGCAGTCATCTTTTTATAAATTTCCCCAAAAGACTTATTCTGTACCCGTAGAGCCAAAGCCACCAGTTCCACGAGTAGTGTTTTCAAGATCTTCGGCCTCAATTAAATGGGCTTGCGTGTATGGTGCTACTACCATCTGTGCAATGCGCATTCCACGGTCTATTGTGAAGCTATCTTGGGAGTGGTTGATAAGGATTACTTTTATTTCTCCACGGTAATCAGCATCTATAGTGCCCGGAGTGTTCAGGACGGTCACCCCGTTTTTTGCAGCCAAACCTGATCTTGGCCTGATTTGAGCTTCAAAACCGTCGGGTAAGGCGATCGCAATGCCTGTTGGAACCATCATACGCTCCCCAGGAGCAATTTCGACCGCTTCGTCAATTGCGGCTTGAAGGTCCATACCGGCTGAAGCCTCTGTAGCATATTTGGGAAGAGGTAAGGATTTACCGTTTTCTAGTCTTTTTACTGCAACTGTGGCACTTGCAAAAACGTTATCGCTATTTGGCTGAAATGATGTTGAGGTTGTTGTCATTTTTTCCTTCTCTTTCAAATGTTTTGAATTTGTCTGCAATTTCATGCGCCAATTTTATAGCAACGTCTTTTTTCGTAAGCCGTGGCCATTCCTCGCAAGAAAGCTCATTATTTTCATCTGATTTTATAAGGTTTACATGATTCTCGTCTGAACCAAAAATATTATTCGTATGCGTTACGTCATTAGCCAAAATCCAATCGCATCCTTTGGTTTTTATCTTCCTTTTTGCTTTATCCTTCAGGTCTCCTGTTTCGGCTGCAAAGCCGATGACAAGATCTGGCCTTCTGTCGCAGGACGCAACATACTTCAAAATATCCTCGTTCTCGGTCATCTCAAGCGTGAGCGGCGTAGCGCCTTCCGATTTTTTGAGTTTAGTATCTGATGGGGTTTTAATTTTCCAATCCGCAACTGCAGCAACACCAATGAATATATCTGCCGGCAAAAGATTTTTAACCTGATTTAGCATGTCCGTTGCAGATGTCACTGGATAATTCTTTACTTTTGCTGGGGGATTAAGGGAGACAGGCCCGGATACAAGATGTACTTCTGCACCCCATTTTGCCAAAACCTCAGAGATGGCATGACCTTGTTTGCCGGATGAATGATTAGAAATGTATCGTACGGGATCAATAGGTTCGTGAGTAGGCCCACTGGTTACAATAACTTTAAGACCTGCAAGCTTTTGCCCGTTTTGGAAGTGATTTAGGGTATCCTCAAACACAGTTTCAGGCTCGCTCATGCGACCCATTCCAGTTTCCCCACAGGCCATTTCCCCGTTTTCTGGCCCTGTAACATATACCCCGCGTTTTTCTAGAGTGCGCATATTGGCTTGTGTAGCAGGATTGTCCCACATCTTATGATTCATGGCTGGTGCTATCATAATATCTTTGTCAGCGGCCAATACACACGTAGATGCAAGGTCATCCGCACGCCCATGTGCCAGTTTCGCTATAAAATCCGCACTGGCAGGCGCAATGACTATGAGATCTGCTTCGCGTGAGAGGCGGATATGTCCCATTTCACTCTCGTCTTTCAATGACCATAAATCTGTATAGGCCTGATTTTCGCATAATGCCGACACGCTGAGGGGGGTAACAAACTGTTCCCCACCTTTTGTCAGAATTGCTCGAACAGAAGCTCCTGCCTTTCTATACTGCCTGATAAGGTCCAGAGTTTTATAGGCTGCAATGCCGCCAGTTATAACAAGTAATATCGATTTGTCTTTTAACATGACATACCTTTGCCAAAAAAATACGGCCCTGAAATGAATTTCAAGGCCGTACTATAAATCAGTTTGAGAGGAAAAAGCGAATCAATTTACCCGCTTACCTCCTATGCTTGAATTACATGTGGTCTTCTGGCTCAGTTTCGCCAATGCCCATGTCTTCAGCAGCTTTTTCCATGTTGTCTGCTGCATCATCAAAAGCATTATCTTCGTCTTCAGCAACGTCTTGTGCGTTTTCAGCAGCTTCGTCCATGGCTTCTTCAGCTTCATCAACAGCTTCATCAGCTTCTTGTGCTGCTTCAGTTTCGCTCATTTCATCCATAGCTTCTTCTGTATTTTCAGCAGCTTCATCCATGCTTTCTTCAGCATTGATAGTTGTGACTGTGTTATCATATGTTTCAGTCATGCCCTGTGTAGTTGTGTCAAGCTGTGTGCCCATTTCGCCAGCAGCAGGTGTCACATCATTCATTGTTGTACCTGTGTTGTCACTGCTCAAAAATCCAACGGCTGCAATCGCAACGATAACAGCAGCGGCAATAGCTGTAAGTGTAGTTTTGTTCATGTTTGTCTCCTTAAAGAACTGTTATTACAAATATTTGGCTTCTTTTATCCTGTAGGGCAGGATTTGTAAAGCTCTATATGTATGCAATAAAACCTTACCATAATGCAAGGGCTTTTTTCATAAGTCCTAAGTTTTCCACCCTTCATGTATGCAAACTATTCCCAAACTCATTGGTAAGCTATGAGTTTTGCCGAAGCCAGCTTCGTGCATGCGTTTTTCTAAAGCAGCCGGTTTAGGAAATTTTCTGATGCTTTCTACCAGATACTTGTAACTACCTTCATCACCTGCAACTATTTTGCCGATTTTGGGTATGACATTGTAAGAATAGAGATCATAAAGCTTGCTCATTGCTGGGTCATCTATATGTGAGAATTCAAGGCAAAAGAATCGACCTCCAGGTTTCAGAACACGGCAAGCTTCTGCAAGGGCTTTATCTATATGCGTTACATTTCTCAGCCCAAAAGCAATTGTGTAAACATCAAAGGAGTTATCTTCAAATGGCAAATCTTCCGCATTACCCGTAATAAAATCAAAGTTATGAAGATAGCCGCGATCTATGGCCCGGTCCCTGCCAACCTCTAACATTGATGAGTTAATATCGCACACCGTAATATTTGTAGTGGCTGATGTGGCTTTTCTTATCCTGAAGGCTATATCGCCTGTACCGCCTGCAACATCAAGAAATTCTTGGTTTCGTTTGGGCCGTATTCGTCTTATAAGGCGGTCTTTCCAAAGCCTGTGGACACCTGCGGACATAAGGTCATTCATAACGTCATATTTACTTGCGACATTATCAAAGACGCCAAGGACTTTACGGGTCTTTTCGGTAGGAGTGACTTTTTCTTCACCAAACCATTCACGTTCAGGATTTGTATTCTTATCGGTCATTCATCTTCCTCTTGGATAATCTTCATGCTATGAGATAGCACGATGGAAAAGGATTTGCACTTATGAAATTGGTGAAAGCAATGGCTACGGTAGGCGGTTTAACATTTGCCAGCCGTATTGCGGGATTTTTACGCGATATTTTAACCGCAGCTTTTCTAGGAGCGGGGCCAATATCTGACGCATTTTTTGTCGCGTTAAAATTACCAAACCTGTTTCGCAGGGTTACTGCAGAAGGGGCATTTAGCGTTTCTTTTGTTCCCATATACTCCAAAACCATAGAAGAAGACGGTGAAGGTGCAGGAGATCGTTTCGCCTCCAATTCATTTTCTATTATGGTTATTTTCCTTTCCTTATTTTCGGTCCTTTTCATGATGGCGATGCCCTGGGTAATAGAATTGATCGCACCAGGCTTTAAAGACGATCCCGAGAGATTTCCTCTCTCCATAGAATTATCCCGTATAACTTTTCCTTACTTGCTTCTCGTCTCTTTAGTGGCGTTATTTGGCGGTGTATTGAATGCCCATAACCGCTTTGCTCCTTTTGCGGCAGCTCCGGTCATATTTAATTTGAGCATTGTCGCGGCGCTTCTGCTCGCAACACCTTATTTGCCGACTGCAGGGCACGCAATGGCGTGGGGGATATCCATATCAGGTGTAATCCAGCTTGCTTTCATGTGGTTTTTTGTAAGAAAGCACAATATCCATATACGCTTTAAAATCCCGGAGTTTACACAACGCATTAAACGGCTTTTTAAATTAATGGGTCCCGGTGTTCTTGGAGCAGGGGTCATGCACATAAATTTATTTGCAGATATGATAATTGCATCTCTTTTGCCAACCGGCGCCATTTCTTACTTATATTATGCAGATCGTCTGAACCAGTTACCTCTCGGTGTGGTAGGCATCGCCATAGGGACGGCTCTCCTACCAATGTTGTCTCGTTCTCTTGCCAGTGGACAACATGAAGAATCGAATGACCTTTTCAACCGATCGCTCGAATATTGTTTTCTCTTGGCACTGCCTGCTGCAGCGGCTCTGGTAATTATACCGCATACCCTTATTAGCGTTTTATTTGAAAGAGGCGAGTTTACAGCAACTGACACAAATATAGTTGCTTTGGTTTTGATGTCATATGCTTTGGGACTTCCTGCTTATATTGCGGTTAAAGTATTTTCCACTGCCTTTTGGGCAAACGAAGACACTATATCCCCCGTTAAAATATCGATTTTCACAACACTTCTAAATATTGCTCTGGCTTTTACATTGTCGCGTTTTATTGGCGTTGTGGGAATTGCGTTGGCAACGGGAATGGTTGGCTGGGTTCAGGTGACGCTTCTTAAAGTAAGGTTGAAGGAAACAGCACATGCGAAATTTGACAGGCGCTTTAAGACCAATGTATTCAAAATTGCTCTATCAACTTGCTTTATGGGCGCAGTTCTTTTTATAGTAGATCAGGTTTTAAAACCCTATTCAGGCAGCGAAGATGTATTTACTAAAATCATATCCCTTACAGCTCTGGTGGCCTCTGGCCTAATATCATATGCTTGTGCCGTGATTTTAAGCGGTGTTTTAAAACTATCTGACTTCAAAAAATATTTTATAAGAAAGAAAAAGATATGACTCAAAAACGTATCCTTTCGGGCATGCAGCCTACAAACAATCTGCATCTAGGAAATTATCTGGGCGCTTTGAAAAACTGGGTGGATTTACAAGATGAAGGTGCTGAATGCCTTTACTGTGTGGTTGATTTGCATGCGATTACGCAGCCCTATGATGCAGATAAGCTTGCGCAGTCTACGCGCGAAATTGCCGCGGCTTATATAGCCGGCGGAATTGACCCTGAAAAATCTGTTATTTTTGCACAAAGTTCTGTGCCCGCGCATTCACAACTTATGTGGCTGCTGGCGACCATGACTCAAATCGGCAAGTTGAATCGCATGACCCAATTTAAAGATAAAGCTGGTAAAAATTCTGAAAAAGCGGGGCTTGGACTTTATGCTTATCCGGTTTTGATGGCTGCTGATATTCTGACCTATAACGCAACGCATGTACCCGTTGGTGATGATCAGAAACAGCATCTGGAACTGGCCCGTGATATTGCCTCGACCTTCAATCATCGCTATGGGAAAGAGCATTTCGTGCAACCTGAACCATTCATAATGGGAGAGGCGACGCGCGTAATGTCTTTGAAAGATGGTACGGCGAAAATGAGTAAGTCTGCACCATCTGATTTATCGCGTATTAATCTGACAGATGATGCCGATGCTATTGCCAAGAAAATAAGAAAAGCTAAAACTGATCCGGACCCATTACCTGAAAAAATTGAAGCCCTTTCATCCCGTCCGGAAGCTGACAATCTGGTTACGATTTACGCGGCATTATCAGGAAAGGCCAAGGCCGATGTTTTAAAAGAATTTGCGGGCAAACAATTCTCGGAATTTAAACCGGCTTTGGTGGATGTTGCTGTTGCGCATCTTGAACCCATTACAAATCGCATGACCGAATTGCTGGCACATCCAGAAGAAATAGACAAAGTTCTTGCAAAAGGTGGCGAAAAAGCCAATGCAATTGCCCAGCCCATTTTGGATGAAACAATAGATATTATGGGTTTTTGGAAAGGCTAGCTTTCTCATCGCTTCCAACTGGACAAATACACAGAAAAACCGCATACTTCAAACCATGAAATATGCGGTTTTATTTATTGTTGCTTTATTGGTCGCCTTTCCGGCGCGTGCAGATTATTTTGTATGGGAAGATAGCGAGACAGGTGTATCATTTTCTTATCCGGACAGTTGGCGCCAAGTCAGTAATTATACACCGGATGACGTGGTAACAGTAATGGCGCCGGGCGACGATGCCGCGATGTGCCGCATCCGCGCGAGGGAAGACCGTCGCTGGCTTGTTTACCCGCAGCGCTTCCGTGCAGCCATTCAACGTGAAGCTTACTCAGAGGAATTCTGGAACAACTATCTGGCCTCTTATGATGATATTCTGATTTATTCAATGACAGATGGGGCAGGACTGGGAGAGGCTTTTGCCTCTATTGTAACGGCGTCATATGTGACCAATTACCCTATGAAGAACCTGTACAAAACATCCTTTGCAGCAGCAGGTCTTTATGGCGAAAATGTATTTATCTTTGACTGCTCTTCAAAAAGCGAGGCATTTAACACGTATCTTCCTGCCTTTAAAAGCATCATGCGCACA
>NZVS01000021.1 GCA_002701555.1 Alphaproteobacteria bacterium
ATTTTACAATAAACCATAATTTATAAAAAGTACTTAAAAGGTGTGTCGTTGTATAACTTCCTATTGTGTCGTGTAAAATTTCCCAGGGAAGTGTTCCTCCGTGCAGAAACCTATCCCAGTTTGTGAGCGTAAGATCCCAGCTAAACGGAACTATAGAGGGGATCATATTCTTAGCCGACGTAAAAAATGAGAAAAAAATTGTTAGAATATATAATAGCGGCACTCCATATATAAGGCTCTTAACGCCTATATATTTTTTAATGTCGGATAGATACGCCTGTAAAAAACCTTCAGGTTTATCTTTGATCACCAGAACAATTAAAAAGCGGAGATACAAAAAAAAGGGAATAAAAACAATGAGTGAGTTCCACATAGGACGGGAATAAAGGCTACTGGAAAAAGCCACCACATTGCCTGTGATATATGCCGCATAATAAACGCACACTCCAAAAATAAATGTTATAAAAACAACTTTTAAAAAAATCGGGCGTGTAAGGCTGTGTTTTATGTTCTGCAGAACTTCGCTGGAGTTAGACATGCGCTCTCCTTAGATAAAGCTTTAAACCCTGACCTGTTAGCAACCAGATTAGTAGTGTTGTAATGATAGATAAATATCCGTCCACAGCGTAATGCCAGGCGAGATGAACTGACCCGATTAAAATCAGTATAAAAAACAGGCATAAGAAGACTTTTAAAAATTTATTCTCCTGAGAAAAGCCCAGCAACATCATTAGAAAAGCAATTGAAACATGCATACTAGGCATTGCAGAGATACCCGATCCTAAGCCCGTTTCACTGTTCAAATAATTTCGCCATAAAGAATCCTGTGTAGAAAGTGCCCAAATAGGTCGGCTTTCAGTAAAGGCATTTAAACGAGCCATCAACTCTGAATAGGCATCTAAAGGCAAAAAACCTGCTCGCTCATAAAAACATGGACCTACAGAAGAAAATATCGTGGCCAAAAGTACCCCGTTTATTATCCAGCATAAAATGAAGCTATAGAAAAACTTTAATCGCAAACAAGGATTTTTAAATGTAAACGCTTGCCAGTACAGGATAAAAAACATTACCGGAAACCATAGATTATAACCAATATTGATTAGATCAGTGGTAAGTGGCCCATTAAAAACACCATGTGAAAAAATCCAAGGATCTATCCCAAAATGCAGCTTTTTATCCAAAATATAAAATGTTTCATCCCAACTATAGGCATTCAACACAGGAATTAGAGATTTAAAAGAGGTAAATGCTGATATGAAGAAATTGAAAAAAATCACTATACCTAAACCATGTGATAATCTCTTCGCGGTAAAAAACTCTTCTTTGAATTTTTTAAAAATTCTTTTTGTAAGACGCCTGGGCCTCTCAAAAATCATTATGCTAAGAATCTGGAAGCAAATAAATAGCGCAACGAATAAACCTGATACTTTTACAACTATTCCAGAGTAAAGAAACAATCTGGCCTTATCTCCGTTCCCTGTCTGATAGGCCACAAACTGAGCCATAGCCACAAATATGGTTATGAGGACAAATAAAGGTAAAAGGGCCTTATTGCCTTCCCTTAGAAATAATGATGTAAAAAAATCTCTTAACAAAACGAACAGTTATGGCACTATAGTTAACAAGGTAGTTCTACCGCTTCTTATCTAACCCGTCCAAAACGAGTCAAAAAACATGCAATACGATATCACACACCGCGATGGCAAACCATATGTCTTGATCCCTCTTCATGATTACAGGAAACAATCGACCGATATGCCTTTACAAAGGCCAAAAACAGATGAAAACGGTGATGAACACCCTGTTAAATTTTTCAGAAAAAAGAACAGTCTTACGCAAAAGGAACTTGCAGAGAAAGCAGGTTTATCAAGAACTTATCTAACGGAAATTGAAACGGGTGCAAAAAACGGCTCTATTGATGCCTATTTGAAAATTGCCCAAGCTCTTAATATTACAATCAACGACTTAGTCAGATCTTCTTAGCCATCTTCAAGAAAATTTCCTGTCATGTCGGAGTGAAGGCACAGCTCCACGAGCTTTTACAACTCTGCTCATATCCAAATCAATTATGAAGTAGCCAGGTTCTTCCCCTGCCTCGCCTAATATTTCTCCCCAAGGTGAGATTATTAGAGAATGCCCCCATGTCCCCCTGCCTCCTTCGTGCTCCCCGCATTGGGCAGGAGCCATAATAAAGCAGCCAGTTTCTATTGCCCGCGCACGTAATAGTGCTTCCCAATGTGCACGCCCTGTCGGAACCGTAAATGCCGACGGCACAGCTATTATATGCGCACCTGCCTTCGCTAGATGGCGAAAAAGATGCGGAAAGCGGAGGTCGTAACAAATCGTCAGGCCAAGAGTTGCAAAATCCGTATCAGCAAGAACGGCTCTATCTCCACCAGCACAGCTGTCGCTTTCTCTGTAGCAATCACCATTTGGCAAGTCCACATCAAATAAATGAATTTTATCGTATTTAGAAACGATTTTGCCTTCCGGATTAAACAAATACGATCTGTTGGCAAGTTTCCCATTAGTTAGTCTTACAGATGAAAGGGACCCTATTAAAAGCCATACACTCAACTGCTTAGACAACTTGCTGAAAAAAGGGATCGCGGGGTGATCTTTTTCTTCCCAGGAACTTTCCAGTTTTTGTTCCTTGGTCGCTCTCATACGACAGGTATTTTCGGGAGTAGCTATAAAAGTAGCACCATCAGCAGCAGCTTGCTTAATAAAGCCCTCAGCCTGAACCAGGTTTTCATCTATGTTGGCTGTTGAAGATAGCTGAATGCATGCAGCTTTGATTGTTATCACAAGATCAACCCTCTAAAATAGTATCAAGCTTGCCCTGCTCTTCAAGCCGATGGATATCATCGCATCCACCAATAAGCTTATCATTTACGAATATTTGAGGGACGGTGCGAGGCCCACCAGTTCTTTCGACCATTTTGGCGCGGGCCTCTTCATCGCCAGTTATATCATGTTCTTTGTAATCAATATCCTTGGAATCGAGCAACTCCTTTGCACGACGACAAAAGGGGCAGGTCGACCAAGTATAGATTTCAATATTTGCCATTTAACATCTCCTGTTTACGATTGAGTTCTAAAAAACTATATATAGCCTTATGAGAAAACAAGTCGAAATATTTATATCGGGTGCTGGTGTCGCTGGTTTGACCTTGGCTCTTCTTCTCGCTGATAAAAATATCAGTGTTGGGTTAGTAGATCCCGTAAAAGCACTTCCTTTGCCGCAAACACCTCATGGAACAAGAACTGCTGCTATACAAAACCGTTTCTTGCCTCTGCTTGAAAGATCCGGAGCCTTGGAAAAAATAAAAGATCTGTGCGCCGCTTTAAAAACCATCCGCATCATTGATCCTCAAGGCCAGAATTTCACAGATAAACTTGAAGCCCTTTTTGGGGCAGAAGATATTAGGAATGACAAATTAAGCCTTAATATACCAATTTCCTTCTTACGAGCCGCGCTTTATGACACAGCCCTAAATAATGAATTTATAAATTTTTTTGAAAATACTAGAACCAAAAATATTAAGTTTGGGGATGTTTCAAATATTGTAACACTGGAAAATGGTAATGAAATCGAAGCCTCGTTATGTGTATCAGCTGATGGAGTAAATTCTGTTTTCAGAAAAGAGGCTAATATTGGTATTAAGTCTAAGAATTATAGCCAAACAGCCATGACTTGTATTTTAAGTCACACCAAGCCACACGAAAATATTTCTACAGAATTCCATTATCCTGGCGGCCCATTTACATTAGTCCCCCTACCAGGCCATACATCAAGTCTTGTTTGGTTGGAAAAAACAGAACTCTCCAAAAAGTATCTCTCCTATAATAAAGATAATATTGAAAAGCTTTTACAGCAAAAATCACAAGGTATTCTCGGACAGTTGAGCCTTACCTCTTCTGTAGACAGCCTTCCATTGAGATCCTTCATTGCAAAAGATTTTACAGGCAACAGACTTATTCTTCTGGCTGAGTCAGCGCATTGCCTTTCGCCAATTGGAGCACAGGGCCTTAATATGTCCCTGAAAGATATAGAGATTTTCCTTGAGGTGCTAAGTAAGAATATTTACCTTGGACAAAGTATCGGATCCAGGCAGATGCTTGCGAATTATAATGATGAACGAAGACGAGACACTAATTTTCGCGCCGCGGCAGTTCATGGACTTAACCAAATAGTATCCAATAATTTACCTACTTCAAAAGCGGTTCGGCGTTTCAGCTTAAATGTTTTGAAATCAACACCAAGGCTGAAAGAAAAAGTCATGAATATAGGTATGGGTGATGACCAAATAATGAAGTAGGAATTTCAATCCCTCACGACTTTTGCAACACATAAAACATCAACCTGCTTTGCACCTGCCTCCAAAAGAGTTCTCGCACATTCATTTGCCGTCGAGCCAGAGGTGAAAACATCATCGACCAGAACAATTTTTTTATCTTTGATAATATTTGCACTGTCAGGGCCAACACGGAAAGCACGTGAAACGTTTTTCTTCCTTGCCTTAGTATCCAAATATCCTTGCACGGGTGTGGCTTTGATACGTTTTAAAACTCCGGAATGACACTGAATACCTGTAACAAAAGACAAACGTTTACTTAACAACATTGACTGATTAAAACGCCTCCTTAAAAGACGGGTCCAATGAAGCGGGACAGGAATAAGCAATTCGGCATCTTCCAGAATCTGATAACCGGCTTGCTTCATCATTTCCGCAAAATTAACTGCCATGAATGTTTTATCCCCATGTTTAAATCCCAGAACTATTGGTTTGCTGGCATCGTCATAACGCAAAACTGCACGAGCTCTTTTAAATGATGGTGGATATTCAGTGCAAGAAAGGCATACCTGTTCCTCACTTTTTGCATCATCTTCGGATAGTTGGTAGGAAAACGGGGTGCCACATATATAACACATAGGCTCACTGATAAAGTTTAGCTCACCCCATGCCTTCGGTGACAGCCCTGTTTTTGACTGTGTGATCTCACCTGTTACTATGCATCTATGTGGCAATATATGATCAAGAAAATAGCCTTGTCTTGATAGGAAGCTCTTTGTGTGTCGATATATATGAAAATATTGATTTATCATAATAGTCCTGCTAAAGTCTTGTCTATATTAATATGCTATATTAAACGGACACAATGGGTTTAGGTAAATTAAAAGAGGGCCACAGGAAGGCTTTCGGCAATGTTCAGCCCCAAAAGGGCAAAATAGAACCTAAATATCCTCACCTGAAAGATGGAGAGATTGATACCGTTAGTGTAGAAGAACGTATTGAGCGCGCCCATTTATTTTCAGAACTGCCTGTAAAAGTTATAAAAAGAGCATGGTTCACACTTTCCCATCTTCTTTTAGACGATAATGCCATTGTAGTTGATATGGGATTTGGGACAGGTCAAATGGCTTATGCAATGTCCATTCTAAAACCAAAATGGACTTTTATTGCTTACGATTCGCAAAAAGATAAAATTGAAACCGCGAAGAAAAAATATACGCGTGATAATCTTGAATTTCGTCACGGCGATATTTGCCAACAGCTTTTTGATGATAACTCAGTCGATGCAATTATAGATTCCTATGTTTTGCACGAAATCTATTCCGGCCTGAATTATAATATACGTCATGTCCGACATACGTTGGAAAACCAATTTAAGGCGCTTAAACCAGGTGGATACTGCTTTATTCGTGATCACACCGTCCCTACTGCCGACGAGTTTATTCTCATGGAAATGAAGGATGAACCAAGCCAGGGAGAAGACCTTGAAACAATGTCAGAAGCAGATCTCCTTATCTGGTTTTCGGACCACATCAGAAGTAGTGATGCCCTAAATACAGGCGGCTTCTTCCTTGAAGAGCTTCCGGCGCGTTTCCCTAACACCCGTCTTTTCCGCCTACCTCATAAATGGGCCTATGAGTTTATATTGAGAAAAGATGATCGGAGTGTCTTAAAAGAGGAACTAAACAAAGAATACACATTTGCAACCCATCGTGACCTGAGACAGGAACTCAGATCTTTGGGTGCACGTCTTTCATACACGGCAAGCCATTGGAATGAAGACAGAGTTAATCAACATATGGTCGACCATTTCCGCCTTTATAAAGAAGACGGTAGTCCTTTGGGATACCCTGAAACAAGTTATATTGTACTTGCTCAAAAAATCCCTCTTGATGAAAGCCTTCGCTTTCAAGAATGGCGCACAACTCGTGACAAGCCAAGCTCTATTGATATTAATCCTGTTCGGAACATTAAAACCGGCGAAGTTATTGATATTGCTTCCCGTCGCTTGGAAATAACCGAAATTATTCCCTATCGTGTGACTGATGACAACAAATTAAAGCTTTATTTACACGATTCAATACCAAGAAGCCTTGTGAATACTGTTCCAAGGAATGGTAAGAATATCGATGGTAAACAATGGTCTGGTCATATGGTAGAGGCCCTCGGAATGGAAGGAGCGTCCCTGTTCGGCCTTGACAAAGCTAAGCCTCCTGAAATTAAAGGTTTCGTCAAAGATCAGCTTAATCTAGATACCGAAGAAGGTGCCAAACTTAAAGACGGTCCATCCAGCTATCCCGATCCAAAGACAATTGATGAACGGATTTCCACAAAATATATATGTGTGAGCCATCAAAACCCAATAGCGATCCCTTTAAAAGAGACCGGATATACGCCGCCTGAAGGCTATCCTTTCACAACTATGGGGAAACTCCGGGAATATGATGCCCAATCTATTCTGAATGCCATATCAGTGGGTCTTATACCTGCAGGACGTCTTGAGGCGCAGATATTAATGTTATTTCAACTCCTCAATCTGCGTGCGGAAAACTGGTCTGAGAGTCCTCTTACGCTCAGTGAAGTTGATGTTAAACAGCGCATGAATATGAAAGATGTGTTGCGTGATATGGCAGAAGATAAAAAAACCTTTGCGCCGGTTAAGCATGAAGCCGGTCAATTGCGCTTATTACAATCTGTTTTCCTCGAAGAAGGTCAGGATGAAATCGGTGGCATGAAGGATTTATCATCCCGTCCACAAGACTTTTTCCTGCATGAAGAAAAATCTCAAAATCTGGCCGTTGTTTTGCCGATGACAAAAGACATTAGCGGTGAAGTACTCGTGGGTGTAACGCAAGACTATGCACCTGTACCCGAGCGCTACAAAGGAAACGGAACGTTTATAAACCTGCCCAGCCTATCACTTCCACCACATATTGAGGATATGGATTCAGCAAAACGATATGTTGCTGAATATTTTAAAGTTAAACCACAATTTGTCGGAACATTAGGTGAGCCATTCTTCCAGCACGTAGGCATGACACCACAAAGGGTTTTCCCATTTGCAATTGCAACTAATGGCGGCGTTAATCATTATGAAAGTGCTTCAATAACGTCATATGCACCTTTGAAGCAAATCTGGGACATATGTTCTTTGGTTGATTGTTACGAGTCGCTTTTAAAAACTATCGGCAAGACCTATTGTACAGCTTGCATTGGAACAGAAATGGAAGTTGCCCGCAATTTTTCTGAAAGCCTTTCAGCATCAGCATCAATGCCTTCTATGAACACCTCACATGAAAGCAGTCTGATGGGCAGTTCACTTTCAGAGCCATCACCTTCTTATGAGTCCCAATCTGCAGATGTAGTAAGTGAAGATAAACAAAAAGAACATTCTGTTGACCTGAAGGTTAATTGAACCATTATTTCTTTATGGCTCAACCCAATTTTCTTTTTGACACAAGTTTTCAAAGAACTCGTATAAACCGTGCCAGTCGACAATCCGTCGAACCACATTTCCTTAACGACTGGATAGCACGAGAAATGTTAGAGCGGTTAAAAGATTTAACACACAATTTTCAGACGGCCTTCATTAACGGAGATTTTTTTGACCGAGATATATTTAACATTGCAAAGATAAATAATGCATATTTTGCTGGGGAAAGCAGGCAAAACGAAATCAGTTGTAGTCCGATAGCCCTTCCCTTTGCATCTCACTCAACAGACCTTTTCCTCAGTCTTACCCAATTACACCGCCTGAATGACCCTAAGGGTTTTTTGTTACAGGCTCTGTACTCCCTAAGACCTGACGGTTTTTTCCTGTGCGCCTTTCCAGGCGGTAACAGCTTTGCAGAATTGGAAAACTGCTTAGGTGAAGTTGAAAATGAAATAAGGGGCGGTATAAGTCCTCGTATAATGCCCATGTTGCAGAAACAGGATGTAGCAGCTCTTATGCAAAACACAGGTTTTGCCTTACCTGTTGTCGACAATGAAAAAATCACGGTTACTTATTCCTCTCTTAAAAAACTGATAAACGATATTCGTATGGCTGGCGGCGGTAACAGTTTAACTGCTAGAAAAACATCTTACGTGGGCCGTGACTTTTTTAATCGTGTCGAAACCCTTTATTTTAAAAAATACGGTGATGGGCAAGGCCGGATACCTGCAACTGTTGATATAGTCTTTGCGAGTGGATGGGCCCCGCATTCATCACAACAAAAACCCCTAGCACGCGGAAGTGCGGATATTTCACTTAAAGACGTCTTATAATGAAAAATATTACCCTAATCCCAGCTCTTTCAGACAATTACATAGTTTATTTTGAAACCAATGACGGGTTATCAGTGATAGTTGATCCGGGGGATGCAAGTCCGGTTGAAAATTTTCTCAAGAAAAAGGGCGAAAAACTGGATGTGATTTTAAACACACACCATCATTACGATCACACCGATGGAAATTTGTATTTGAAAGACAAGTATGGGGCTGAATTATGGGGGCCTGTATATGAGAAAAATCGTATCAGGGGCATGGATAAAATGCTTGAAGGCAATGTTTCCTATAAACTTGGCGGGGAAGCTCTCGACGTCATCCACACACCTGGTCATACTAGTGGTCACATTTGTTTCTACTTTCCTCAATCATCTGTTTTATTTGCTGGTGATACGCTTTTCTCTCTTGGCTGCGGCAGGGTATTTGAAGGAAGCATGGAAGAAATGCATAGTTCTTTACAAAAACTAAACCTGTTACCAGACGATACAGCAGTTTATTGTGGGCACGAATACACCCTATCTAATGTTGAATTTGCAACATTCCTTCACCCCGATGATCATGATTTGAGAGAAGAACTAAATTCCATTCAGAAAAAACGGGATAAAGGTAGCCCTACTATTCCATCTAGCTTGGCATATGAAAAAAGGTTTAACCCTTTCCTGAAAGCAAAAACGCCCGGAGAATTTTCCCGGGCGCGTGAAGCTAAAGATAATTTTTAAAAGACCTTAATTATCGTCGCCACCTGATTTCTTACGTGGTGTGCGGCGGCGCCCCGAAGACTTACCAGTCTTATTATTTTTCTGGTCATCACCGTTATCATTATTGTCTCCGCTTATGAAAGAAGGCAATTCATTATTACCATCGTTATTGTTACCACGGCGTTTTGATGAACGGTGAGGAGGTATAGGAAGAGGTTTTTGTTTTGTCTCTTTTCTCTCGCTAACAGCGATTTCGATTTCAAGGCGGGCCGTTACTTTTCTAAGCTCATGAACAGCTTCCTGCAAAGACTCTCTTAAAGCCTGGTCTTTACGAGAATCAGCCCATGCCTCATATGTTTTAAGGCAATTTTCTGATGTGTCTTTTAATCTTTGTTTAATATCATCGCTCATATGCGCCGTTATCTCCTTTTAAAAATTCCAGAAAGAGTAATATATGGTCTCTGACAAGAAGCGTCAAACAATAGCTTTAAATAAAATTTTTATCCATTACCGAAGATTGTATTAAGTTGCTGGGAAACCCTTATAAAAGTTGTTCTCTTGGACAGTTCTTTTAATTTAGGCGCCCCTACATAAGTACAAACAGATCTTAACCCGCCAAGAATATCTTGTAATGTTCCTGATACATCGCCGCGATAAGGTACATAAACGAGTTTTCCCTCACTCGCCCTATATTCTGCAACGCCGCCAGCATGCTTTTCCATGGCTTGGGAAGAGGACATGCCGTAAAAGGTTACAAATTTTTCTCCACCTTTCTCAACAAGCTCCATTTCACTCTGATCATGGCCTGATAACATACCGCCAAGCATAACAAAATCCGCTCCTGCACCGAAAGCCTTGGCAAGATCACCGGGAACTGTACATCCGCCATCCGAGCATACCAGACCTTTTAATCCATGTGCTGCATCAGCACATTCAATTACCGCAGAAAGTTGAGGGTACCCGACACCTGTCATTTTGCGTGTTGTACAAACGCTTCCCGGTCCAATACCCACTTTAACGATATCGGCACCGCCAAGGATAAGTTCTTCCACCATCTCACCAGTGACCACATTTCCGGCCATAATTGTAAAGTCAGGAAATGCATCACGTGTCTTTTTAACAAAATCGACAAATGCCTGGCTGTAGCCGTTAGCCACATCTATACAAAGTCTTTTCTCATAGGAGATACTCTTGCTCTCCAATTCCTTCAATACTGCTTTCAATTTTTCCATGTCATTGGATGATGTTCCCAGAGAATACCAAGCCTGCTGACTTTCATTCTTTTGATAAAAGGAAACCAGGTCTTTTATAGGATAATGCTTCGTTAAAGCTACACTCAGACCATTGCCGTCTTCATGAAAAGCTTTAGCCATTTTCATCGTACCCACGCCGTCCATATTAGCCGCTATCACAGGAACACCTTGGAATATGTGACCACTGTGAAGGAACTTGTATTCACGTTTTAAATCGACTTCCTTACGCGAAACGAGTGTAGACCTCTTAGGGCGTATTAAAACATCTTTAAAGTCGAGCTTTACATCTTCTTCAATTCTCATTTTGAAAAACCTATTTACTTTTATGATTTGAAAAATGAGGATGCGGCATCTTTATGGGCTTTCTTTTTCTTTATTTCTACCCTGACCCGATCAATTTCCTCTTCCATTTTGGCGATATATTCTTCCAGTTCATCAATAGACATGACCTCCAGATCCTTTACCTTGGCCTGCGAGTTCATTCTCGGTAAATCATCATCGTCAAACATGGCGCTACATTAACTAATGAAGGGTGAAAAGGCAATCTCGTTATTTCGGTTGCTTGCATCTTAAAAAAATATCTGGATTTCGAATAAGAAGGCAGTTATAAAGAAACCATTCCCGACAGCATCCACGTATCTGTCATGCAAAACCAGAAGCGGTTTTGCAAGTAGGAAGAGTTATGCTTTTATTTAAGTTTTACAGGAACATTACAAAGGAGATTGTTCGCCATGTCTAAAGGAATTGACCTTTCCAAACCAATTATGCCACGCGCGACCGCCGTTTGGTTGATTGACAACACAACACTAACTTTTGGCCAGATCGGTGATTTTGTTGAGTTACACAAAATAGAAGTCCAGGCCTTGGCTGATGGCGACGTAGGCAGAGGGATAGTTGGTCGCAGCCCTATTGAAGAAGGTCTTTTGACCGATGATGAAATTAAGAGATGTGAAAAAGACAACGAAACCTCACTTAAGCCCTTAAAAAGTAAGCTTCCACCACCAAAACTTCGTGCCAAAGGCCCGCGTTACACACCTGTTTCCAAGCGCGGAGACAAGCCCGATGCGATCGCGTACATCATCAAACATCGCCCTGAAATTTCTGATGCGCAAATTTGTAAATTGGTCGGTACTACAAAACCTACTATTAAAAACATTCGTGATCGCTCTCACGCAAATATCGCAAATATAAAGCCTCGCAACCCAGTTGATCTCGGCTTATGCACATATAAAGAGCTGGACGCAGCTTCTGCAAAAGGACACAAAGCTGCAGGACGCGACCCTGAAGAAGAGGCAAGAAAGCGTGAGAATGCTCGCCTTCAAAAGAATGAAGACACATCAAAAGATAATGAGGAAGATGACAGCTCATCAAGCAGCTTCGACTTCAGTAACTTTTTGAAAGCATAAAATAAAAAGAGATTATAATAAAAAAGCCCCGGAGCTTCTGCGCCGGGGCTTTTTTTACATCTAACTAGAATTACTGTAGTCTTTCTCGTTCTATTAAGTCTTTTAATTCAAGCTTATTCCGTTTAAGCCTTCTTAGAACAAAATCACTAGGCAGAGGCCTTTTTTCTTCATCCCTGATACGCTCTTCAAGAGCGGCGTGTCGATTTTCAAGAGCTTTAAGGTGATTGTGGTGGGATGGTTCAAGACCTATTGCGGACATAACTTGCTCCTTTGTTAATATATTTGCTTACAATAACTCAGATAAAATGTTTATTCGGTCCGTCAAATGAGCAAGATTGAATATATCTGAACTGTAAACCAGAACAGATACTTGCCCCCCCAAAAAAAATTAAAGGGTGTTTAAACAGAATTAAAAAATATTTTTGAAAAACAAATCATCCTTATCAGGATAAGTCTGATTCCATAAAAAAAGTCTTAACGTATTAGCTTATGAGGGAAAAATGATTAAACATCGAACTTAACGCCCTGTGCCAAAGGTAGTTCTCTTGAATAATTTATTGTCTGGGTTTGACGGCGCATATAAAACTTCCAGGAATCAGAACCACTTTCGCGCCCCCCACCCGTTTCCTTCTCGCCACCAAACGCCCCGCCAATCTCAGCACCGCTAGGCCCTATATTAACATTTGCAATACCACAATCACTTCCCCCTGAAGATAAAAACAACTCAGCTTCCCTTATGTCTGTTGTAAAAATACATGAAGACAACCCTTGCGGGACTGCATTATTCATTCTAATAGCATCTTCCAAATCAGAATATGTCATTACATAAAGGATTGGCGCAAAGGTCTCGTGACAAACAATCTCTTTTTGTTCAGACATTCGGATAATGGCAGGTTCCATATAATGACCGCCTTTAGGCATATCGCCTTTTGCACGTGCCCCACCACAAACTAGCTCACCACCTTCTGATTTTGCAGTCTCTACGGATTTTTCCATAGCCTTACATGCCACATCATCTATGAGCGGACCTACAAGGGTATTTTTATCGAGAGGATCGCCTATTCGAAGTGAGCCATATGCTTTTTTCAGTTTTTCTAACAGACCATCGGCTACATCTTGATGGACGATTAAGCGGCGTAAAGAGGTACATCTTTGTCCGGCTGTTCCTACAGCAGAAAACAGAATTGCACGCATCGCCATGTCCAGATCAGCAGCAGGTGTTACAATCATTGCATTGTTACCACCCAGCTCTAATAGTGAGCGTCCAAGGCGTTTTGCAACATCCTGCGCGACTGCACGGCCCATAGGCACACTACCTGTCGCACTAACCAGCGGAACACGCTCATCATTTACAAGCGTTTGGCCGATATCCTTTTCACCAATCAAAACTGACAATAAACCTTCTGGAGCATCATGTCCCGCATCACGGAAGCGCTTTAAGGCACGTTCAAAAACCACTTTACAGGCCAATGCTGTTAATGGTGTTTTTTCCGAAGGCTTCCATATGACAGGATCACCACATACAAAAGCAATGGCTGCATTCCAGCTCCATACAGCTACAGGGAAATTAAAAGCGGAAATAACCGCAACAGTACCGGCAGGATGCCAAACTTCGCGCATATGGTGTCCGGGTCTCTCTGATGCAATAGTCAGACCATAGAGTTGACGCGAAAGGCCAACCGCGAAGTCACATATATCAATCATTTCCTGAACTTCGCCTAAGCCTTCGGACGCAATTTTACCACATTCAACAGTAACTAAGGCACCCAGATCAGCTTTTGCGCTTCTAAGTTCTTCGCCTAGAAGCCTAACCAGTTCACCGCGCACAGGTGGCGGTGTTTTTTTCCAGATATCGAACGCAGCGTCTGCTTTTTTGATCGCTTTATCAACATCCTCACTCGTATGCATTTGCAGCTCACCAATCAAACTGCCGTCTATGGGTGAGAAAACATTTAAATCCCCTTTATCGCCTGTAAGATCAAACTTTTTCAGTAGGTCCGATATCCTGGTCATTATTTTCTCCTTTTTCCTTTTTATATCTAAGAGGCTTTAAGCGGGATTTGGTTAGTTGCCCCTTCTCTTCCAATATGGGATACGCAACGGACGTCACCAAAGAATTAATACGCCTCAGATCCCTAATCATATCCATGTGCATTGAGCTGGTATCTTGCGTTTCTGCCACACCTTTTTGCAAACGATCCAAATGGGCGCGTGATGTCTGCATTTCAGCCTGTTTGATGTAATCTTTCTCTTCAACAAGCTGACGTGCAAGTTTTATATCTTTGGATATAAAAACTGTCTGTGCCAGTTGAATACTTTTGAGCACTCGATCATAAAGCTCCCTAATTTCCGCAAAACCCTCTTTAGAAAAGAATTTTTGCTTCTCTATTTTTTTAGTGACAACCGGCAATAGGTTACGGTCAATAATATCACCAATATGTTCAAGATTTATTGCAAAAGTCAGGATTTCGAAATGGCGCTTCGCTTCCATCTCATTCAAGGAATTAGCTTCCATACGCGCCATATAAGATTTTAACTTTAAAAACAAATCATCAATATCATCGTCCATGTCCTGAATTTCGCTGAGCAGGCTATGATCATTATTTTCAAAGGCCCTGCGACAAAGTTGAAGCATTTCAACGCTCATATCAGCAAGCCGCAACGCTTCCCTAGAAGCACTGACTAACGCAATAGAGGGGGTCATGAGCTCAGTTTCGTTTATATAAACAGGTGCTCCTCTTGAGGGCGGAAGTTTATTGTCCGGAATAATCGATTTAGCTGCTTTCTCGACCTTGGCTACAAAAGGCAGGAATATCACTGCCAAACATAGGTTGAAAACAGTATGAAAATGGACAATTGCCCAATGTGTATCGTTTAATATATTTCTCATATAATCATGGAAATATGTAATAAGTGGTATAGCTACGACCACCCCTGCCACACGCATTACAAGATTCCCTACAGGAATACGCATCGCTTTTTCGGATTCAGCCTTGGCCGCCAAAATAGTAGGGAAAACATTTCCTATATTTGCACCCAGTACCATGATAAGTGCCATTTCCAGGGGAATGACACCTGTATCCGCAAGTGAAACAAGTAAAAGTATAAAGGCCAGAGATGAGTGAAAAAGCCAAGTTAATAGAGCGGCAAGAATCAACGTTAAAAATACATCATTTTCCAACGGCCCCAGAAGAAGCGGTAATGTTTCAGATGTTTTAAGAGGAAGAGAAGCTTGTTTAATTAGACTTAATGCCAGTAGCATTAGCCCCAAACCTATGAATACACGTCCGGCTTGTTTCTTCCTATCCGTATTCGTTTTTGCGGAGTGGAGAAAATATCCAATCACTATCAAGATTGGGGACAGCCATCTAAGGTCTATTGTAAGCACTTGCGCAACAAGAGTTGTACCGACATCTGCACCAAGAATAACTGCAAGACCAGCTGCTACAGTAATCAGACCACGACCTACAAAACTCGCAATGATCATAGTCGTCGCGGTCGAACTTTGTAAAACCATTGTAGTTATGATTCCGGCGATAAATGCTTTAAATCTGTTGCCAGTTGCCCTTGAGAGGGTGCGTTGCAGACTTGCACCAAATGCGCGCGTAACACCGACCCTGACTAATCGTAAACCGAATAGCAGAAGGCAGACACCACCAATAATGTTAATCAAAAGAAGCGTTGGGCTCATAAGCTGATAACTATAACGCAGTTTAGCTTATGTGCTAAGGGATATTCTATGTGCATATGCACAAATATATTTAATTTTTCAGTGATTTTCTTAGAAACCCGCCCCAGGTTTGGAGAGGTATTCTTTTTCTTCCGGAGTAGACACCCTGTCCAAGATTGCATTTCTATGTGGGAAACGGCCATATTCTTCAATCACTTTATAATGCCTTAAAGCGTACTCATATGACAAGGGATCCTCTTGCTTCATTTTTTCAAAAAGCTCAAGGCTTCTCTTTTGATCTGTCATGGATTCACTATGCTCAAAGGGCAAGTATATAAAACGTTGTTTAACAGGTTGTAGAACCTGATCAAATCCTTTGCTTATTGCATATTTGGCAATCAATAAAGCTTGTCCATCGCTTGCAAAAGATTGTGGGGACCCCCTGAACATGTTTCTTGGAAACTGATCCAGTAACAAACACAATGCTAGACATCCGTCAGCATCCTGTTTCCAATCATCAAGATGGCCTTTACGTGCCATTTCGTATGACTCTAAAAACCTTTCCCTAACAAGCTCATCAAACTCTTCATTTTTCTGAAACCACTGCTGGGGTTGAGTTTCCTTAAACCAAAAGTCTAAAATATCTTCTTGCATGTTTTTCATTGGAAGCCTTCCTTCCTTATTAATCAAGCCTGTTTCTTCATCATTTCCTTATAACGCTTTTCCAGCCGCCCCGCCAAAAAAAACAAGAATGCGGCAGGAAGGAAAGGGATTAAAAACAAGCCTAATATGAGGGGGTTATGCAAAGGAAGTGTAGAACTTCCCGCATAATTTTGAAAATAAATATAGAGAAAAAGGCAAAGCCCCATGGCTAGGAATATGTAAGATATAAACCTGTAAAGCTTTGCTTTCACAAAGTAGTGATATGCAGTTTTTTCGGTGATTTTGGACCTCTTATTCTTTAATGAATATTTTTCCAAACACGCTTTTTAACTGCAAACATAACAGCGGCGAAAGCAATTAAAAACAATACAACTTTAATACCCATACGCTTTCTTTGCTCAAGCTCAGGCTCTGCCGCATATGTAAGGAAGTTTGCTACATCCTTGGCATATTGCTCCACTGTCTCAGCAGCACCGTCTTCATAAGCAACCATCCCATCAGATAATGGTGGCGGCATGGATATCACGTGGCCAGCCATATATTCGTTATAATATTGACCGGGAAGCAGATCCACGTCCGCTGGTGCCTCTTCATAGCCCACCATAAGACCGTATATATAATCTGCACCTCCTGCACGTGCTTTCGTAATCAATGAAAGGTCAGGTGGGAGAGCTCCATTATTTGCGTATTTAGCTGCATTATCATTAGGATAAGGTTGGGGGAATCTATCACTTGGCCGCCCTGGACGTTCAAACATCTCGCCCTCATCGTTCGGGCCATCTGCGATAGTATACTCGGAGGCTATCGCCTTAATCTGGGATTCGTCATATCCAAGAGATTCTAGGTTACGAAAGTAAACTCTTTTAAGTCCGTGACACGCAGAGCATACATTCCTGTAAACCTTAAGACCACGTTGCAAAGACTCTTTGTTATAATGACCTGTAACGCCTTCAAAAGACCAGTCAACATTGGGTAGATCGGGCATAGAATGCCCATCATCCGCAGCATATGCAGGGCCTGAGGTTAAAAGTGTTATCGCAGTTAAAATCAGAAAATACTTCATATTTCTTCTATGCCTTTTTTTCAGAGCTTACAGATAGTTTGTGGTTCCCGGTTACAGCCTGATGAATGCTGTCAGGTAAATCAGCCACAGGCTCAATTTTACTAAGTAGTGGTATAACAACTATAAAGAAAGCCATGTAATAAAGCATTGCCACCTGTGACAATGGTACCCAAAAACCTTCAGCAGGTTTGGCCCCACAAAGCATTAGGATAAAAAAGTCTGCGACAAGTAGAAGAACCGCTATTTTGAACCAAGGGCGGAAAACGGCACTTCGTACAGGATGTGTGTCAAGAAACGGTAGTACGAATAGAATTGCTACCGCTCCGAACATAGCCAATACACCACAAAGCTTGGCACTGACAAAAGCTGTACTGGCAGGTAAGGCCAAAGCTATATCTCCAGAAGCAAGTTCGTACTGAGAAAAATAGCCAAGCAAACAAAAAAGGCCTGACACTGCAAAAGCAATAATAACCGTTTTAAAATTAATTTCGGCTTTATCTTTTGCCGCAAATATAGGCCACATTGCAAATGCTGCACAAACAAGACCTAATGCGATATAAATGTTTACCCCAAAAGTAAAAGCCCGCAAAATTGCATAGAATGGTAGAAAATACCATTCCGGCACAATATGAGCAGGCGTAACTAAAGGATTTGCCGGTATATAATTATCTGGGTGACCTAAGGTATTCGGCAAAAAGAATACGAAAATCGCATAAACTGCCAAGAAAACTATAAGACCAAATGTATCTTTAATTGTGTAATACGGGTTAAACGGTACTGTGTCTTGCGGGCCTTTAACATCAATACCCAGAGGATTATTAGATCCTGTTACGTGTAAAGCCCAAACGTGGAGAACAACTACGCCCACAATCACAAAAGGAAGAAGATAGTGAAGTGCAAAGAAGCGGTTCAATGTCGGGTTTGCAATCGAAAATCCGCCTCTCAACCATTCAACAATTCCTTCACCTACCAAAGGTATGGCCGAGAAGAAGTTGGTAATAACCTGAGCACCCCAAAAACTCATTTGTCCCCATGGAAGAACATAGCCCATAAAGGCCGTTCCCATCATAAGAAGGAATATCAGAACCCCGAACATCCACAGAAGTTCGCGTGGGCGCTTGTAAGACCCGTAATACATACCTCTGAATATATGAATATAAACGGCGACAAAAAAGAATGATGCCCCATTTGCATGCACATATCTGATAAGCCATCCGTAATTCACGTCTCTCATGATACGCTCGACGCTGTCAAAGGCATAGGCATTGTGCGCGGCATAGTGCATCGCTAATGTGATCCCTGTGACAATCATAATTGTCAACATGACCATAGCAATAGCCCCAAAATTCCAGAAATAGTTAAAGTTTTTAGGGGTTGGGAAAACTCCATATTCTGCCTTCACCATCGTGAAGATTGGAAGTCTCTCATCCACCCATTTTATTACAGGGTTTTTAAAGTCTGCGCGTTGTCCCCCAGCCATAATTAATCCTTCTCGATCCTCTAGCCAATTCTTACTGTTGTATCAGTTGTAAATTCATATTCCGGAACAACCAGGTTTTTAGGTGCCGGGCCTTTTCTAATACGGCCTGATGTGTCGTAATGCGAACCATGGCACGGGCAGAACCAGCCACCATATTCACCCTTAACGTCACTTGGTTTTTGGCCTAAAGGCACACAGCCAAGGTGAGTACAAATACCGACCATCACTAGCCACTGTTCCTTTTTAACCCGCTCTTCATCTGTTTGCGGATCGCGAAGCTCTGCAACGTCCACTTTGCGCGCTTCCATGATTTCTTCTGTTGTTCTGTGCTTTATAAATACCGGCGCGCCCCTCCACATTACAGTAATGGCTTGCCCAGCCTCTACCGGCGTCAAATCGACTTCTGTTGAGGCCAGAGCCAATGTGTCTTTAGCAGGGTTCATCTGGTCAACGAGAGGCCAGGCTACGCTACCAATTGCTACAGCACCCATAGAAGCCGCCGTCAGGTAAAGAAAATCTCGTCTTGAGGACTTTTCTTCGTTTTCTGGTTTTTGTGATGTTGTCATATCTTTACAGACTTATTTAATTGTTTGGTTGAATTTATAAAGCACTCTGGTTTATTTATGCCATGAAGGCGGTTAGCATTATTTTATATTTTCATCAAGAAA
>NZVS01000022.1 GCA_002701555.1 Alphaproteobacteria bacterium
GTCTCGTCTTGGCCGCTCATTGGTATACGAAAAGTCTCATCACGTGTAGATTCGGCATTAGCGATATGGGTTTGAAATTTGACTGCGTCCGCGCCGGCACGTGCAACGGCATCTATAAAAGACATGGCCAAGCCAAGTGACCCATCATGTGCCTGAGCAATTTCGGCAATTATAAAAGGTTTCTCACCTTGTCCTACTTTACGGTTTTTAATGTTAATAATGGTCATTTTTAATCTGTCTGTGCTAGTTTCCTAAATTTATCAGAGGTCGCTATTAATTCTTCGTATGACCCGCTAGCTTCTATCTTTCCACCCTCAAGATAATAAATACAGTCACAATTTTTAACGGTGGTCAATCTGTGTGCAATCATAATGATTGTCATATCTTGGTCAAGGTTGTTTAAAGCCTCCATGAACTGTGCTTCAGTGATATTGTCTAATGCCGAAGTAGCTTCATCCAAAATAAGAATTTCCGGTGAACTATAAAGTGCACGGGCAATGCCTAGTCTTTGACGTTGACCACCAGATAGGCGTACACCGTTTTCTCCGATAAATGTGTCATAATCTTCAGGAGTATCTTTAGTAATATAATTATGAAGCTGCGCAGTTTTAGAGGCGCGAATAGCAGCGGCCTTATCAATCTGGTTGGAGGATTTCCCGAGTGCAATGTTATTCAAAACCGTATCGTTAAAAAGAACGATATTTTGCGACACATAGCCTATATTAGCTTGCCAAGACTGAATCTTTTCCGGCCCGAGCAAATCTCCATCAATTAGAATTTCCCCTTTATTCGGAGTAAGTAAGCCTAGCAGATTGTCAAGAAGTGTAGATTTTCCAGCGCCTGTTCCACCCACAAAACCTATGCGCTGGCCTTTCTTAATGGTGAGGGATATATCTTCAAGAACATTCGCATTAGCATAGGAAAATGATAAGGATTTTACTGTAATATCTTTTTTAAATTCCAAAGGTGAGGGTGCAGTTTGGGCAAGTGGCCGCATAGACTTTGCCAGATCCAGCTCGTTAGAGACATGATCCAGCGAGGCTTGAGCAAAGCGTACTTTGGAAATGTTTAGAAAAATATTTTGTAGAGCCGGCATTAGACGTTGGCCGGCAAAGGCATATAATCCCAGTACAGGAATCGCTTGCTCCAAGGAGCCTTTGGTGGCCATGAGATATAAAACAATCAGGATAATCGTTCCGAACGCAATTGTTTCAAGTATATAACGAGGAATTTGACTTATAATTTCATATTGAGCAAAACTTTCTGAAGTTTCGATAGACGGTGCGCAATATTTTTGGGCAAAAGCGTTTTCCTGTCGTGTGATTATAATATCCTTGATACCGGAAAATATTTGTGACAATGCCTTAAAACGTTCTGCAGTAGAAATCATGCGGCGTTCGCCAATATAATGGATTTTTTTTCTTACCGTTAAATATATTAGCGTATATGCGGCGCCAAGTATGGTCATTACAGAGGCGGCCAAGATGGGGTCGACAATTACAAGAAAGATTAAAATAAACAGGCATGCTACTATGCGGGCAATAATCTGCATCCCCGGGACAATTATATTTTTTACTACCTGAGATACTTCCGAGAGAACATTTTTCGCCATGTCTGATGAATCACGGTTTAGAAAAATACTGTAAGGTTGTCCCAGATAAATTTTCAAAAGTCTGAGGGATATTGTGTGAGCTCTCATATGGCTAAAACGAGACATCATCCAGCTCATCAATGCGGATACGCCGTTAGTTAGTATAATAATAAAAAGGGCTGCAATACCCAATATAAATAGAAATTTTTGTATGTCGGGTGAACCCACCAGAATATAAAAACTATTTAACACCGTATTAGTCTGAATAATTTCCGGGTCGGCCAAAACTGCCAAGAAGGGAATTATTGAAGCAATACCCAATGTTTCCAATATGGCAGTCAGGACAACAAGACACAAAAGTAATCCCGCTGTTTTTCGTTCAGGGGGCGTTAGTAATTTAAGTGTTTTGGGAAATAGGCCCAGCACAGGTAATCCATCATGTTTCTATTTATTTATAAAATTACTTTTTCCTTATAAGTGAAGTTGTAACAAGAATAAAGTCTATCGTGAATGTTTTAAGATTGAGCTTTTCTGTTGCCTCACGTATAAATAAGACCGATGAAACAGAGATTGCTTAATATTGGAAAAAACAGTTTGAAAAGGAAAAACCTTTCTGTGATGGCTCACAAGGTTTTAACCAGATTCAAAGAACGTTCGTCTGAACAACAGGAAGAAGTGCGTGAATGGTGCGCTAGCAAAGTAGAACCTTATATTTCCTTTTTACAGTCACTGGATGCGGAGCTTTGGCTAGAGACCCAAAATACCTGTTCCGAATTGAAGACAAGCGCTGAAAAAAAGTTACAAGCTCTGGGTAAAGATCTGGGTGGCGGCGGTAACTATCATATTTTGTACTTCATGACACGTTATTTGCAGGCCAAAGAAGTAGTGGAAACGGGTGTAGCTGCTGGCTGGTCCTCACAAGCAATTTTAACAGCGCTTCAGAAAAATGAAAATAACGGGCATCTTTATTCCAGTGATTTCCCCTATTTTCGTTACGAAAACCCAGAAAGTCTGGTTGGGTATGTTGTCGAGGACGAGTTAAAGGAAAATTGGTCACTTTACATTGACGGTGATGAGAATAATTTGCCACGTATTGAAAAAGATATTCAGGCGATAGATATTTTCCATTATGACAGTGATAAAAGTTATAGGGGCCGTGAATATGCCTATAATTGTATGGCTCCCTATTTCACGGAAAACACATTGATTATTTTTGATGATATTCAAGATAACTTCCATTTCCGCGACTGGGTGGAAAAAACAGGTCATTCTTACAAGATTTTTGAATTTGAAAATAAATTTGTAGGAGTAGCTGGTGGGTTTTTGGAAAAAACCGAATAATTTTGGATATGATACCTACAAAAAAGAAAAAGGTTTTATTTGTACTGCCGTCCCTCGCGTCGGGTGGCGCAGAGCGTGTGCTTATAAATTTTATGAACGGTATTGACCGGGAAGAATATGAGCCTGAATTCTTATGTGTCTGCAACGAAGGTGAATTGCGAGGTCTTATAGATCCTTCAATTCCGTTTAAATCACTGAATCGCCCAAATGTTTTATTTTCGGTACCGCATCTTTATCAGCAGTTGAAGAAATCGAGACCTGATATTGTTGTATCGACGATGGCACACATGAATTATGCTGTTTTGTCCTTAAGACGTTTTTTACCAAAAAAAACACGCTTTATTGTACGTGAGGCAATAACGCCATCTTTCTATTTTAAAAAATATCCGCGCTGGGCCTATCTTTTAAAAAAAATGTATAGGCGCCAATATCCTAAGGCTAGCGTTGTTCTTAGTCCAACCGAGACTGTTTTCAAACAGCTGAAGGTTCTTGGTGTACCGCGCGATAATTTCATGTTGCTTCATAATCCGGTTGATATGGGTCGTATCAGGGAGGGAGAAAAATCACCCTTGGCTGTTTTTGATCCTTCTCAGGAAAAGGTGCGCTTTGTTGCATGTGGCAGGCTTGGGGTACAAAAAGGTTTTGATCGTTTGATAGATGCCCTGAAGGGAGCCGGTTTGCCATTTGATTGGAGTCTTCACATTATCGGAGAGGGAGATGAGCGTGAAAATTTGGAAAAAATGATAGCCGAGAACGGTCTGAAAGATAGGATCACGCTGACTGGATTGCTAGAAAAGCCTTGGCCTTACTTTGCTGCTGCTGACTGCTTTCTTCTACCTTCACGCTTCGAAGGCTTACCAAATGTGGTTTTGGAGGCATTGGCCTGCGGTACGAATGTAATAGCAACGCGTGAGTCGGGTGGCATATCCGAAATTGCTGTTTATGCTCCTGACGAAGCCGTGACGATTGTTGGCAATATGGATGATTTTGTCGCCGAAATGGCAAAGGTTCGATCGCACAATAAACCGGGCTTTGCGCCCTCCCTATTGCCAGTGGCATTCCGCAAAGATGTTATACAAAATACATTTAATACAATTGTAGACCAAGTTGCAGAAACAATTTAGAAGTCCTCAACGGCAGATATTGTAAGGCCCAAGGTCAAGATGGAAGTGGTCGCGATGGGCTGTGTTGTAGTCAGGCCCTAAAACGCCTTTGAATATACCGCAAGAGCCGTCACGTACATCTTTCAAAAAACGTCCTGCATCACTGTCTTTACCCCAATCTCTCACTAATGTGATTTGCTGCCCGCTATCCAGTGTAAAACCTGCTATATCAATAGCGTTAGCAGTTGCGTGCTGGCTGGGACGTCCGGAAGAAGAATTGTTGACGCGACGACATGAATAAATACCATAATGTGTGATCCGGGAAATATCTGTATTCAAATGTTTTACCGCAGCAGGTTGTACGACGTATTTTTCCCATAAAGCAATCGCTGAGGTCAGCGCGCAATTTGCTGTAACCCGCGCGGAATAGGGATAAAGACTTTTGTCTAACGTAACGCGGTTTGTCTTTTCACAAAAATCCGGCGCTTCTTGATCAGCAACGGAAGTGTATTCAATGCCGCCACGCCCTAAGAAAGAAGTACATGAGGACAAGTTGTCCTGAAACTCACTTAACTTGTATTCAGTCAGAAAATTAGGTTTGTCTTCAATAGATAGTGGCGCCCACGGCTTGTATTTGTCAGGTAGTTCTGAAACAAGAACAGGTATAAGGAGACACAAACTTATCAGGGCCATTAATAAAATTATGCGTAGAAGCCACTTCATGGATCAGGCTTTTAAGCCTTTTTGACTTCCGAGTGTGACTTCAGGACATTATCGCCGTCTTCCTGTTCAATATAATAGGCAGGATTGTCATTATCCGCATCGCGCGTGACTTCGTTACCCTTTATTTTGCGGGTCACTTTTTCAGTATAAACTTTCTCTACTTTTCCGGTAGCTGAGCCATCGCCCCATTCCCACCTGACTTTATCTCCGACGTTATAGCTCATTTTAATCGTCCTTTTCTTTTTCAAATTTGTTCTGAATTTTCTCTGCCCAGTCTTTACCTTCATCACCACCCCATAACAGCCAGGCGATATAACCTGCAGAAGGGTTATTGTCATTACCAAAGCCATCAGCTTTTTTATCAACCTCATGCCGTGCAAAATATTGCACCATACGGTTGATTGTATTTTCGGAAAGGTTTTCGCGGTTCTTTAGGTCACGGGCACGGGCTACTCCGACATCTGTTCCGCCTTTATCGTGTTCATCACGAAGCTTCAGACCCTTCTCAGCATTATGGGCCACATTTTGTGGCGGTTTTGTATCTATTTGTGAAGACATGGTTTTTCCTTTTTAAAATAACAGAAAAGACTCTGTAAAAGTTCCTTCGACCCAAACAGGTATACCGCGATATGAATTACATTATAGTCATACCCCTGAAAAGTTGACAAATTAACATAATGCAGATACATTTTGAGCTGCTAAAAAAATTTAAGTGCTACAACCATTAAATTAAAAGGGGTATCATCCATGGGTAAGAAGAAAACAGATTTTGAAAAGGCCAGCACGGATATGACTGTAACCCCCCCTATAGCCAAAAAAATTCCTCACCAAATTACCCAGCACGGTGATACACGCGTTGATAATTATGACTGGTTGCGTGATCCTCAGAACCTAGAGATTTTAAGCCATCCAGATCTTCTCGATCCTGAAATTCGTAATTACATGGTCGAGCAAAATAATTTTACAGCCGACCAGTTGAAATCGGTTGAAAAGCTCACAGCAGAAATCGGTGATGATCTTGTATCTCGCGTTGTTCCGAATGAGGCAAGCGTGCCTTTAAGAGACGGAGAATGGGAATATTGGTCTGAGTATCGCCAAGGCGGTGACTACCCGATTTTTAAGCGCAGGAAGCAGTTCTCAGGCGGGGAAGAAGTACTGTTTGACGGTGATAGTGAGGCAAAAGGTTTTGATTTCTTTCATATTGCTTCTTTCCAGCAAAGCCCGGATCACAAATTAGTTGCCTATGCGGTCGATGTTCAAGGAGAGGAATATTTCGAAATAAAAATACGTGATATTGCAACAGGAAAAGATTTTCCGGGGGTTATATCGCGTGCAAAAGATGAATTTGTCTGGGATGGCACATCAAATCGAATTTTCTATGTTGAATACGACAAAAATCATATGCAGAAAAAGGTAAAGTGCCATGATGTAAATGAGACTGATACATCCAAAGATGTCGAGCTTTATCATGAAGATGATGACGGGATGTATATGGATGTAGGTAAAACACAATCCGGCGATTACATCACTATTACCTGTTATGACTCAGAAATGAATGAAGTGCGCGTTTTTAGCAGCCGTGAGGACAAACCCGAGTCTGTCCTTATTCGCGCCCGCGAAGATGGGGTAAAATATGATATTCACCACAAAGGCGATCACTTTTTTATTCGTACTAATGTTGATGGTGCGACAGAATTCAAGCTGATGACAGCCCCTGTTGAAAATCCAGCTTTTGAAAATTGGGAAGAATTCCTGGCGGCAAGGAAAAACGTCACTATTGAAGATATTGTAACCTACGAAAATTTTATGGTGCGAATGGAGCGTGAAAATGCGCTTCCGAAAATAGTTATTTCTGATTATCAGGGAAGAGATATCCCTTTGAAATTTGATGACCCGGCCTTTGTGGCAACAGTTAGAAAAGGTTATGAATTCGATACCCGAGTATTTCATCTTAAATATGAAACACTTATCAATCCCGGAATAGAATATCAGGTTGTAGCAGAAACTGCAGAGAAGCATATATTGAAAAAGAAAAAGCTGCCAAACGGACATGACCCGTCCGAATATATTTTGGAGCGCTTTACCCTACCTTCCGATGACGGGGAGCAAATTCCGGTAACATTATTAAGACATAAATCTGTAGAGGCCGATGGTAGCGCACCTTTATTTCAATACGGGTATGGCAGTTATGGGATTTTATCACCGAACGGCTTTTCAACCAATGCCATTGCTATTGCAGACCGTGGGGTGGTTTATGCCGTTGCCCATATTCGCGGTAGTGCCGATAAAGGCCGTGCCTGGTACGAGGATGGAAAAAAACTTAAAAAGAAGAATACCTTCACAGATTTTATAAATGTTACTGAAGGGTTGATTAAGATGGGCTATGGTAAAAAAGGCGAGGTTTGTATGGAAGGCCGCTCGGCGGGAGGGATGTTGATGGGGGCAGTTGCCAACATGCGTCCTGATCTGTACGGGTCAGCCATTGCAGGTGTACCATTTGTAGATGTTATCAATACCATTTCAGACCCTTCCTTGCCTTTAACGCCTCCAGAATGGAATGAGTGGGGTAACCCCATAAAAAATAAGGTTGATTTCGAGTATATGAAGTCATATTCGCCATATGATAATGTGCGCGATGATGTGAAATATCCACGCATGATTTTTGCCGCAGGCTTGACTGACCACCGGGTGACCTATTGGGAGCCGACAAAGATGATTGCCCTTCTACAAGAAAAGGCAAAAGGTGGCCCCTTCTGCCTGAAAATGAATATGGGTTCTGGGCATTTCGGTTCTACGGCACGTCTTGATAAAGTGCGCGAACGCGCCAATGAATATGCTTTTGCGATGGAGCATTTGCTTGATAAAGGATATGACCTGACGGTACGCGTTGATTATGCTGCCAAAAAAGCTGGGCAGGATGGTGTGAACCAGAATAGCCATGAAAGTAGTAAGCCCGGCCCTGCATAAAAGCAGTTTTTAGAGTTTTAAAAGCGTGGTTGCTATCTCGCTGAGTGGCATGACGAGCGCTTTCGGGCAATTCTTTTTGGCTGCTTTTGGCATTGTAGAAGCATACGCTCCCTTAGGCTCTTGAACAAAACCGAGGCCGCCATACCCCATAATAGCTTTGAGTCCGTTTGCCCCGTCGCTATTTGCACCCGTTAGAACGATACCGCATAGATTTTCACGATAGGCATCGGCTGCTGTTTCAAAAAGAACATCTATGGAAGGTCGTGAATATAAAATAGGGTCTTCAATTGACAAGGAAAAATAGTAATCTTTTTCTATTTGCAAGTGATAATCAGGCGGGGCGAGATAAGCATGGGACGGCTTAATTGGCTCCTTATCTTCTGCTTCTTTCACAGTGATAGCACACTTATCATTTAAAAGGCGTGCCATGATACTATCTTTATCTGGTGGCAAATGTACAACAATTATAATGGGTAGTGGATAGTCAGCCGGTAGTGGCTCAAGAAGGGTTGTAACTGCCTCTAGTGCGCCGGCGGAGGCTCCTATTGCGATTGCTTTTACATTCTTTTTATCCGGCATATCTCGTTTTTTTCTGATAAATTCTTTCCTTACGATCAAACTCATCGAAAGCCTTATGGCTTTCTGAGAATCGCAACGTTTCTTTAGAGCCAAGTCCTAAAAAACCACGTGGCGCCAGCGAATCCTTAAACAAACTAAACGCCCTGTCCTGCAAATCTCTATTGAAGTAAATAAGTACATTTCTGCAAGAAATCAAATTCATCTCTCCGAAAACCGAATCTGTTACAAGGCTGTGATCAGAAAAAACCGTCCGTTTGGTAAGGCTTTTATCAAATTTAGCATTTCCATAGGCTGCCGTATAATATTCGGATAAAGAGTGTTTCCCACCAGATTTCTGATAATTTTGGGAAAAGAGCGGCATTCTGTCTAGTTTATAAACACCGGCCTGTGCTTTTTTTAGTGCATCCTGATTAATATCAGTGGCATAAAACATTGTCCGCTCTTCCAAACCTTCTTCGCGAAACAAAATGGCAAGCGAATAAAGCTCTTCCCCTGCCGAACATCCTGCAACCCATACCTTTAAAGAAGGGTAGGTTTTTAAATGAGGTACAACATTTTTTCGTAAAGATAGAAAGTAGCTGGGGTCACGAAACATTTCAGAAACCTGTACAGTCAGATAAGACAGTAATTCTGGAAAAACATCTTCATCGTGCATCACCAAGTCTTGCAACATCGAATAACTGCGACAGCTAAAGTTTTCACAAGCTTTAATAAGACGTCTTTTTACTGACGCCATTGCGTAATTACGAAAATCGTAATGATATTTATGGTAGATAGCCTCGATTAGGAGACGTAGCTCTATATCATCAGAATCAGTGTGCATTAGAAATTCCTTATCTAGGCATCCAAACGCGCACAAGCGATAAAAGTTTCTCTACATCTAGGGGTTTGGCCATATAATCATTGGCTCCGGCATCAAGACATCTTTTCTGATCGTCCTTCATGGCCTTGGCTGTTAGCATGATGATTGGTAGGTTTTTCCAATATTTTTCTTTTCTCAATTCACGTGTAGCTGTTATTCCGTCCATTTCGGGCATCATGACATCCATCAAGACAAGATCAATGGTTTCTTTATCTTCTTTGCGTGATTCTTCCAGCATTTTTAAAGCTTCTTTACCGTTTCTGGCAATTTGTAAATTTGCACCGCGCGGTTCAAGAATGCTGGTCAGGGAATACACATTACGCATGTCGTCTTCAACGATCATAATATTTCTTCCCTCTAGTATCGCATCACGGTTTTTAGCCTTGCGGATAATTTTTTGATGCTCATCTGGTAAGTCAGCGACAACCTGATGGAGGAACAGAGAGACCTCGTCAAAGAGACGCTCTGGTGATTTTGCGCCCTTTATAATGATAGAGCGGGAATATTTCTTTAGTTTTAGTTCCTCGTCCCTGGACAGGTCGCGGCCTGTATAAACAATTACGGGCGGGAAGGAATACCCTTCCTCGCGACTGAGTGTTTCAAGCAGGTCGTATCCTGAAGCATCCGGTAGTGATAAATCCATAACCATACAGTCAAAGGTGTCATTTTTAAGAAGCTTTAGGCATTGTTTTGCTGTACGCACGCCTGTGGTTTGAACATCCTGGCCTTCAAGAAGCTTTTGAAGGCTTTCCAATTGAACGGGATCATCCTCTACAATTAGAAGTTGGCGCATATGTCGTGTGAATTTTGTTTCCATATCTTTAAGCGCACCAGCAAGCTGTTCACGCTTAACAGGCTTCATCATGTATCCGATCGCACCTAGGGAATATGCTGTATGGGACATATCTTCTGCTGACACGATATGTACAGGAATATGACGTGTGCGCGAATCACTTTTGATTCGGTCAAGAACTGACAAACCTGAATGATCGGGCAGTCCAATATCAAGCACCACTGCGTCAGGGCGGTATTCAAGACAGTCTTTCCATGCCTGCTCTGCTGTGTTGGCTAGAAGGCATTGGAAGTTTAGTTCGCGGGCCAAGTCGTAAAGTATGCGTGAAAAGGCTTCATCATCTTCTACGATTAGGATTGTATTTTTTGCATCTTGAAGGTCGTGACGGTCATCGTCGAAGCCTTCCATAGAATCGGAAAGTTTATAATTTTTCTGCGATTTTCCAAGAGCCTTACTTGTTTGATCGGATTCCCCTTCAGATGAGCCATCTTCGTCTTCATCTTTTATAGGCGTGAGTTGTGAAAGAGATTCTTCCGCACTAGCCCTGATCCTATCAATGTTGCGTGGTTTAACATTTTCAGGTGTATATTTTTCGGGGATGATAAGGGTAAATGTGCTGCCCTTACCCTCTTCACTTTCAACTTCCAAGGTCCCGCCAAGTAACCTTGTCAACTCGCGAGATATTGAAAGACCAAGCCCTGTTCCGCCGAACTTACGGCTAGTGGTACCGTCTGCCTGATGGAATGCCTGAAAGATCAACTCTTTTTTGTCATTTGGTATACCAACGCCTGTATCAGTAACAGAGAATGCTACTTTTTTATCAGATGTCCTTTTTACTGAAACAACGACCTTACCTTCTTCGGTAAATTTAAGTGCATTAGATAAAAGATTTTTTAGAACCTGTTCTATACGCTGGCTATCTGTTTCAATAAATTTCGGAAGGTTTCCTTTAAACTCGGTTTCGTATTTAATATTTTTCTCTGTGGCCAATGGCTCAAATGCACCGGTTAAACCTTCAACTATATTTTTAGGGTTAATAGTTTCAATTTGCATTTCCATGTGCCCGGCCTCGATTTTGGATAAATCGAGAATGTCATTGATAAGGGTCAAAAGATCATTACCGGAAGACTGAATTGTCTCTGCATATTTGACTTGTTCTGAGGTTAGGTTCTCATCGGTGTTATCGGCAAGCAGTTTTGCTAATATAAGAGTCGAATTAAGTGGCGTACGCAATTCGTGGCTCATATTTGCAAGAAAATCTGATTTATACTGGCTCGCTTGGGACAATTCGCGTGCACGCAATTGCAGGTTAGATTTGGCCTGCTCCAACTCGTCGCGCTGGCTTTCAAGAAGTTGTGTTTGTTCTTCCAGTTGAGCGTTAGTCTGCTCCATTTCCGCTTGTTGCTGTTCCAGACGGGACTGTGATTCAAGAAGGGCGTTACTTTGTTCTTCCAGTTCTTCGTTTGATACACGAAGCTCTTCGCCTTGGGCTTCCATTTCTTCAGCCTGGCGCTGGGTTTCTTCCAAAAGGTTTTGCAGGTGCAGCCTGTAATTCGCAGTACGGATTGCAATTCCAATGGCTTCAGAGGTTCGCTCCATAAGCTCCTGAACAGTCTCATCCTGAGTTTTTTCGAAACCCAATTCTATGACTGCATTTACCTTGCCATCTGCTGTTACAGGGCAAATAAGAAGCTGTGTCGGCTTTGCCTGACCCAAAGCAGACCCGTAGGAGAGGTAACCATCGGGCACATTTTCGATGAAAAAACTGCGATTATCTCTAACCGCTTGACCCAGAAGTCCATCGTCAAGTGTAAATGTCTTGGGAATAGATTTATCAGGAACTGCGTAAACAGCATTTTTCTTGAATTTGGCTCCGTCCTCAATATAAATAACGCCCGCACAGGCATTAGTATATGTTGCGAGGTGAGTAAGTGTCTGGTTAGACAAGGCTTCGAGGCTTAGTTCGCCGGCAATGCTTGCGCTCAATTTAGTCAAACCGGTTTGTATCCATTCATCGCGCCGTACCGCGACTTTATTGCGTATAAAGAAGTACCCGACAGTTGCCATTACCCATATATTAAAAACCCCCATACCTCTATTAACTTGAGAAATATCACTGCTGACATAGCCAGAAGAATCTAGAAGGAAACCCAGTGTCATCAAAATAGTTGATCCTGTGGCAACGACTAAAGGCACAGCGGGCCGCCAGGCAAGAAGTGATACTGTTAAAGGGAATATATAGAATATCCAGACAGATACACCACGGGCAGAGAGGTAATCAGCAAAAAAGATCGCAACCGCTGAAAGCGATAAAATAAGATACAGATTAAAAGTGGAGATTCGCTGACGATAAAGTTCTGCCCTTTTTTCAATTTTGAGCTGATTTTTGTGTTCGTTTGTGTTTTCTACAGAGGCGTTTTCCATTTTATATCCATATTAATGCGTATTATATTTTTGCTAACTCTAGACCATTTACAAAAGCGCTGAAAGGTCTGATTTCACGTTTAGTGTACGTATGACATAAACAAACAGAAATTTTCAAACCTCGATTACGATATTGAAACAGTTTAGTTCCATGGTAAAAAACACATAAAGAGAAGGTGTTAATTTTTTGCGCCGCAGGATGATTGAATCGAAAAATTCAATATTAGGCGTTGACAATATTCATATAATTTAATAACTGTAGTTAACTAAAAATTAAAACTTTATAATAAAAACGCTAAAAACGGGGAGCTGCTTAATGTCTAATTCTGACACTACACCTGCGCAAACAGAAGAAAGAAAGCCTAGATCAGGCATTTTTTCAAAAATGAAGGCAACATCTGATTCACAAAAGATCCAGGAGATGGATCTTGAGGATTGGTTGGAGCTTTGTAAAACAGATGCAGGCGCGTACGCCAACTTTGCAGATCGTCTTGTTAAGACTATCGGTGAGCCTGACATAATCGACACAAAGAAATCAGGAAATCAGGAGCGCATTGTTTTTGGTGGTAAGAAAGTGCCTCGTTACGATGCTTTTTCTGAAATGTATGACAGTGAAGGTGTTGTAAATAACGTCGTTACATACATTAAAAATGGCGGAACAGGCTTGCTTGTTCTTCGTGGCCCGGTTGGTAGTGGTAAAACAGAAATTGCAACCATTCTTGAAAAGCTGGCTGAAAAAGAGCCTATGTACGTATTGAGATGTAAGAAGACAAAGCAAATGTCTCCTTTCAACGATACGCCTTTGTGTCTTTTCTCGAATTCTGATGTCAGCGATGAAGTTAGCTCAGAGTATGGCGTTCCAAGACGTTACCTGAATGAAGTTAAATCAGCTTGGGTGACAAAAAGACTTGAGCACCACGATGGTGACCCTCTTGATGCCTTTGACGTTGTTAAGGTTTACCCATCCAGAGATAAGCAGATCGGTATTGCCAAGCTGGATCCAAAAGATAACCAGTCCCCTGACATTAATGCCCTTATCGGTTCAAGCGATATAAACAGAATCGGTGATGAGGATCCCCTTGATGGAGACAAAACATTGAGCGCAGGTGATCCTGATGCCTATATTCCTGGCGCATTTTCAAAATCACATGGCGGTGTTTTTCATGGTGCGGAATTTTTCCGTAACAACCCTGCTATGCTAAACACATTTCTGGAGCCGGTAACTACAGGTTATTTCACAGGTGATGGCGGTGTTGGTATGTTGCCAATGAACCAGCTGATTGTTATTACAACAAACGACCCTGTCTGGCAGGATATTCTGAAAAAAGCTGATAGTGATGCGCTTCATAACAGATGTCATGTTGTTGATGTCGGCTACACGCTTCGTATGTCGGAAGAAAAGAAGATCTATGACAAGCTTTTGGCCAAACATGGTTTCGAAGATAAGCCTATGGCACCAGGCACATTGGATCTGCTTGCAGAGTTCGCTGTTGTAACGCGTCTGAAGCCCGGCAATGATAACGCCTTGGAAAAATATGACCCATATGTAAGAGCGCGAGTTCTTAATGGTGAAATTCCTGATGGTGCTGATAAAAAGATACCGAAAATCCACGAACTGAGAGAAAAAGCTTCTCCCATGGAGGGTTTGGAAGGTTTCTCAATCCGTGATGCGGAACGTAACCTTGTGCAAATATTTAACGCACGCGCCAATGAAGGTATAATCGAGGCAGACACAATACTTGCTGTCGAGACATTGCGTACATTTGTTAAAGAGGCAGATGACAAGACTATTCCTTCCAATATGAGAGACACTTATGTCGCTCGCCTGGATGAGGTTGCCGCAAGAAACAGAAAGAAAATCGAAAAAGTTGTTAATGCCGCACTTATTGATGCAGATGATGGTGTTTGCCAAACTCAGTTTGACAAATACGTTGAGTATGCAGAGGCTTTCGTTAACGAAGAGACTATTACTTCGGAAGGCGAAGAAGTCAGCATGGACAGAATTGAGAAATATCTGACCACTATGGAAAAACAGGCCGGTGTTACACAGGCTATTGATTTCAGAAAAACTGTTGTACACGGCGTTAATGCTGAACTTGCAAAAATTGCACGCTCTAACAAAGGCCTGGCACCTGATGATCAGCAGGATGTAGTTGTGAAGTGGGATACTTATGAGCCTTTGGCTAAAGTTATCCGTGCACAGCACGAAGCTGATATAGGAGCAAGACGCCACATCGTTAAGGCCAAGTCAGAAGCCGATTTGCGTACAGAAGAAGAGAAGCGCCAATATGGCCGTTTCTACAACAACATGCATGATCAAGGTTATACAGACACCATGGTCAACCGTATGTTGCTGGAAATAATGTAAGTTTAGTTTCTGTCCTAACTTAAAATAAAAATAACAATACCAGCAACGTGTTAAATGTTGCTGGAACAGGGATTAGTGATATGACAACGACTATTCATGACAGGAGAGACGAACCAAGCCGCCACAGGTTTGGAAAAGACAGGGCGCGATTTTTAAACCGTATTCGCGCCTCTTTAAAGAAAGCTATTAACGAAAAAGTAGCCAGCGGTAGTATTACGGATTTTGAAAAGGGCGGGGTAAAAGTACCTATCCCTAAGAAAATCACAGACACACCCGTCTTGCATCACGGTCAGGGTCCTTACATCAAACGTGTATTCCCGGGTAATCTTTATACAACTGGCGATGTTGTACCGGTGCCTGCAGGTGGCGGCGGCGGTAAAGGCAATGAAGGGGATCCTGACGCCGAAGACGACGAAGACGATTTCGTATGGGTCAATGAGGATGAGTTTTTAGACATCTTCTTTGAAGGACGCCAATTGCCGGACATGGTTAAGCTTCATAACGAGGGCAACAGTATCACGCATCTGCAGCGCTCTGGCCATACTGTTAAAGGCCCGACACATAAAATGGATATGCGCGTCACAAATGCCAAACGTAAGAAGGATGCGCTGGTTCTTAAAAAAGGAAGCGAGAGACGTCTTCTCAAAAATCTGTCAGAGCAATATGATATCTACAGAAAATACGATGAAAGTCTTCCTGAGCTTGATCTGAAAGAAAAGACGAAGAGTGAGAGAATTGACGCTCTCTCCGCAGCCGTTTTATCTCTTCAGGAAAAATATGGCGATATACCTGAAATTGAGCAGGACAACTTTGCCGATCCTATTTTGAGCAATATGTTTAACTGTGTTAGCCTGGCATCAGACAATGCTTCCGACATTAGTGACCCGGAAGATAAAAAACGCCTTCAAATTCTTGAAGATAGAATCCCTGAACAGATGAAGACAGGGTTGAAGGCGGATAAATTCCAGGATAGTCACTTAACCTTCCACTTTGATAAAGAGCAACCTAAGCCGGCTACAAAGGCGGTAATGTTTTGCAAAATGGACGTTTCGGCGTCTATGACGCAAGATTGCAAAAATAACGCCAAAGCCTTTTTCTGGCTACTTCATAAGTTTCTTCGTACCAACTATGAAGAGGTCGATCTAGTTTTCATCACGCATACAACAACTGCCGAGGAAGTTGACGAAGAAGAATTCTTCTACGGTAAGCGTTCTGGCGGAACATTGGTTTCATCATGTCTGGAAAAAGAAATTGAAATCATGGATGAGCGTTACGATTCCGGTGAATGGAATATATATTCCGTACAAGCTTCGGATGGTGATAATGTACGTATGGATAATCAGGTTGTTGATGATCTGATGCGTAAGATTTTGCCGCGTCAACAAGCCAGTTATTTCATTGAAACACGTGACCCGCAATGGGCGCAGTGGCAAGGAGATGGCATTAGCGAACTTCATGAATTGTATATTTCTATTGCAAAAGAGTTTCCTAATTTAAAGACCGCTTTTGTAAAAACGCCCGGAGAAGCAATGGAAGCCTTCACAGATTTCTTCCCGACTTCTGGGCAAAGCCAAAAACAACAACCGAGCATGGGGTAAGGACGATATTATGTTAGACTTAAATCACCCAGAAGCTAAAAAAGAGTATTTTCAGGAGCTTGTCGAATTATTGGACAAATATGAGGACGGTTGGAACGTATTCATAAATGCGGATAAAGCTAAGGATTTTGATTATCCTGTTACCCTGAAAAAAGAATATGAAAATGATCCGTATCTACCAAAAAGATGGCTAACACTAGCGGACAAAGTCATATCAATTATTGCGCATAAAAAGTATGAGCTTAGCACAGGACCTAACCGTATCGAGATTGTACGTGCGGATCAGATGCTTGATGCTTATGTTCGCCCAATTCCTGATGGCCCGGCGCACTGGAGCTATGGTAAGCAGCGAGTTATCGAAGACAAGAAATATGACGCAAATGCGCACCTTGCTTATGAAATCATTATTAACTCCAATCCTGCTATTGCATACTGTATGGATACAAATTCTCCTGTAATGCAAATGCTCGTCTTCGCACACGCAAGTTACGGACATAATACAGTTTACAAAAACAACTATCTGTTCAAGGATTCAGCCGACCCTGATAATATTCTTATAACCAATAAAAGGTTGCGGGAAGCCGTAGAAGATGCTGATGAAAAATACAGTGTTGAGGAGGTTGAACAGCTTTTGGATTTTTGTAATTCCATGAGGTTTATTGATACGACGGACCAGCCGCGCAGAAAGAAGTATTCTGATTCCCAGCTTTTGGCAAAAGCAAAAAAAGCACGGGAAGATGCTTTTTTAAACCCTCCGCGTAAAAAGATTCTGACTGATGAGTATACTGAAAGCGCTAGCAAAAAAACTGTTGGTCTTGATTTATCGCATCCGGCAAGTGGTGAGCGTAATATTTTAAGATTCATTGCCGATCACGGACACCATATTCCAGAATGGAAGCGTGAAATAATGCGTTTATCAGCGGATATTTCACAACACTTTAAACCGGGTATGGCGACAAAGCTTTTGCATGAAGGTTTTGCCTCAATGACACACTATCAAATCATGGAAACGATGTTTGATATTGGTTTGATGAATGCAAAAATGCACGGTGAATTCAGACAGTCACACTCAGGTGTGGTATATCAGCCTCCTGGTTGGGTGCCTGTTCAGAACCCTTATACAGGGGAAGAGGAAGAGAAATTTATTGGTTCTCAGATCAATGTTTACGCACTTGGTTTTGCCATCTTTGAAGACGTTAAACGTATTTGCGAAAACCCTGATGAAGAAGATAAAAAGTGGTTTCCGACATTTGCAGGAAAAAACAACTGGGTGGAGCTTTCAAAACATATTATCGAAACATGTAATGATGAAACCCTGGTGGAGCAATACATGTCACCAAAAGTGATGAGGAAGTTTAAGTATTTCCTTCTTGAAGGTGACTTTGAAGAAACATTCGACGGTGAAAACTCCTGGCTCGAGGTTACAGCGGTTCATGATGAAGATGGCTTTAGAAGAGTCAGGGCTCAGCTTGCAGCGGATTACCGTATTGCCGATAAAATACCTAAAGTCTCTTTGCGTGATTTCCAAGAGGAAACAGATAGATGCCTTGTCCTTCAACATGACATGATTGACCGTCAACCGCTTGACGCGAAATCTGCGCGTCAGGTTCTTGAGTTGATACATGCGCAGACACAACACCCAGTTATTTTGGAAAGTGTTGATGAAAATGGTGAGGTCGCGGCAAGATTTTCTTCTCCTGAAAATTATGGCGAGGAATATTCCCTTAATCGCAGAACTGCAATGCATTACACTGCACAATAGGTCTTCTTAATAGTAATATTTTACGCCCGTTACCAAATCTGGTTGCGGGCGTTTTAAACTGTCACCGGTATCAATTGATAATTTTTACTTTTGCTGTACCATACTTGGCAAGTCGGACTAATTTCGTCCTTTTTAACAAATCATACATAAATAAGGGTTTTCTATGCCAAGTATCGCAAAAGGTGTCGTTAAATTTCAAAAGAAAGTTTTTCCTGGCAAAAAAGATTTATTCCAGTCCTTGGCAGATGGGCAAACACCTGAAGTTTTATTTATCACCTGTTCAGATAGTCGGATTGACCCTAGCCTTTTAACACAGACCGAGCCGGGCGAGCTTTTTATATGCCGTAATGCCGGAAACATTGTCCCACCACACGCCCAAGTGACTGGCGGCACCACAGCTTCAATTGAATATGCGGTGGCTGTATTGGGTGTCCAGCACATTGTTGTTTGTGGTCACTCAGGATGTGGCGCGATGACCGGCGCGCTTAATCCAGAAAGTACAAAAGAGCTTCCGCATGTGAGCCAGTGGCTTAGTAATTCGCAAGCCGCAGTACAGATTATGAAAGAGAAGAGTGAGGGGCTGAGCGATAAGGAGAAAATGGATTTGCTTATCCATGAAAATGTCCTTTTACAGCTTCAGCATTTGAAAACTCACCCCTATGTCGCGGCCCGCCTTGCTGTGAAGAAAATCCATCTGCATGGTTGGGTATACGATATTAAAACTGGCGGTATAGATGCATATAGCGAAAAGGATGGAAAATTTCATCCGGTTGAAGAAGTTTATGCAGAAGAAGTCGAAGCACTTGTGTCCAGACGTTGCAATAAAGAACAAACCCAAACCTAAGAACAATTATATTGAGGGAGCATACAGCAATGTCATTTTTTAATTTTTCTCACTTACGCGGCGATATTTTTGGCGGTCTGACTGCGGGTATTGTCGCCCTTCCGCTGGCACTTGCTTTTGGTGAAGCATCGGGTGCCGGTGCGGTTGCCGGATTATATGGGGCGATTATTGTTGGCTTTTTTGCAGCCATGTTTGGCGGCACAGCTACCCAGGTATCAGGGCCAACCGGTCCGATGGTTGTTGTTTTTGCCGGGCTTTTTGCATCAATGTCAGGCGACCCGGGGCTGGTTTTTGCATCTGTTGTACTGGCCGGTATTCTACAAATATTATTCGGTATTTTTAGGCTCGGTGAATATATAAAACTGGTGCCTTATCCGGTAATTTCAGGTTTTATGAGTGGTATCGGCGTAATTATTATTGCCTTGCAAGGCGCCAATTTACTGGGACATGAAGTAGATGGGGGCGGTACGATTAATGCCCTAAAAGCCATACCTTCAGCAATTATGGCACCAAATTTACAGGCTTTTGGGCTGGGTATTTTGACTTTGCTAATGGTTTTTTTCTGGCCCAAAAAGGTTGGAAAATATATGCCTGGTGCATTGGCAGCACTTCTAATCGGGACAATAATCGGCCTTTTCTTAAATGTGCCTATTCTGGGCAGTATTCCAACAGGATTGCCCGAATTTGTCCTTCCCGTATTTTCTCAAGATACAGCATTAATAGCTCTTGAGGCCGCATTTGTACTTGCCGTACTCGGAAGTATTGACAGTCTTTTGACATCATTAGTGGCTGATAATATGACACGTACGCGTCATCAATCTAATCGCGAACTTATCGGTCAAGGTGTTGGTAATAGTGTTGCCGGGCTTTTCGGTGCAATACCAGGGGCGGGTGCGACAATGCGTACAGTCGTAAATATTCGTTCCGGCGGACAAACTAAAATATCGGGAATGTTTCATGCTCTTATTCTCTTTGCGGTAGTACTTGTCCTTGCACCGTATGCCGCTAACATACCTCATGCCGTGCTGGCAGGGATTTTGATCAAAGTCGGATACGACATCATTGATTTTGCATATCTGAAACGTGCGCATAAAGGCCCGCGTTGGGATCTGATCTTAATGGTGCTTGTTCTGGGTCTTACAGTATTCGTAGACCTGATAACAGCCGTGATGGCTGGCGTCATACTCGCTGCGCTGGCGTTCGTAAAACAAATAGCAGATGAGCAGTTGTTGAATTTCCGTGACTCTGATTTTGAAAGTTTCAGTGATGAGGAAAAAAGCCTCATCAAGGATAAGGAAGATAAAATCATGTTTTTCGGGTTTTCAGGGCCTTTAAGCTTTGGGGCAGCAGCCGACTTATCACATAAAGCTCGTGAAAATGCCAAAGAACATACAAGCGCCATGGTACTGGACTTTACATCTGTGCCTTTCGTTGATGTATCAGCAGCGCGTGCTTTTGAAAACATTGTGGAAGAGGCGCATCACTCAGGCCGTGATGTCTATACATACGGTATGACAGACAAGGTCAAGGAAACGATTATAGCGCTGAACCCTAAAGGTGAATTGCGAGGCGATGGGCATTATCAGACCCGTATAGAAGCTCTGAAAGCGGCTGTTATCAATCTTCAAGCCGAGTAAATCTCCATGACCTCCTTGTCGACCTGTCTTAAGACTATACATCTTATAGACAGGAGATTTTAATATGAAAGCATATCAAATAGTAGATCAGGGTATCGATGCGCTAAAGCAGGTTGATGTCCAACCGGAAGACTTAAAGCCGGGCCAGGTGCGTGTCAAAATGCACGCCGCGAGCCTGAATTACCGCGACATAATGGCTGTTAAGGGCGATTATGGTGAATTGGAAACACCTGTCATACCCTGTTCGGACGGCGCGGGTGAAATTATAGAA
>NZVS01000023.1 GCA_002701555.1 Alphaproteobacteria bacterium
CGCGGGGAAATACCCAATGACACGGTTTTGGAGAATCAGTATGTGCTGGCTTTTAACGATATAACACCAAAATCCCCCGTCCATGTACTTGTAATACCCAAGGGTCAATACACCGACATATATGATTTTGGTCAACGTGCCAGTTCCGAGGAAAAAGCGGCTTTGTTTGATGCAGTGGCTGAAATTGCCGAGATAAAAAATTTGGAAGAAGACGGTTTCCGCACGATAGCCAACACAAAATCAAATGGAGGGCAGGAAGTCCCTCATTTTCATCTGCACATACTAGGCGGTGCACCTATGGGCCCGATGGTGAGCTCGTCCTGACACGTTTCAGGATTTGCCGGGAAGCGAATTTTATTTAGCCTGTCCAGCTTTCTGAAATAAGATATCTCATAATCCCGCTCGCCTGTAATAGGCTTGTCATCTACTGAGTTCGGGTTGCAGGGGTAGCTAATAGGCAGGTCCGGGAACTCCCGATGCAACTTTGCCATTGTGGGTGCCAGATATTTCATACCTTCTTCTTCAAAGCGTGTTGGAGTTAAAACAAAGCTATTATCTTGGGCATATTGATATATGGCGCGAACAATCTTAGTCGCACAGCCTTGGTTTTTAAATTCCGGGTCAACAGATATATGATGCATAAATAATTGGCCTTTTAAAAGATTGCTTGGGCGGACAGAACCAACCGCAACAACTTTATGATCAGGTGTGGTTATCACAAAATGCTTTTCATTGAGTGCTGCTTTGAATTCCAAAAATTGCAGCCGAACATACATATCTGCGTTACAATTGAAAGCTGTATTAAGGCTATTCAGACCGCTAAAGTCTGTTATTTCAACATCTGATAATTTCATGGGCAAAATATAAATGATTTTATTTATTATGAAAAGTAAAAAATTTGCATTATTTTTAAATATTTAGATGATAGCCCCAGTATAATTTTAACTTGTTTACGTTTTGTTCCTGTGCCATAAATTTTTGCGGGAGGAAAAAGTATGCTTGCGACAATTAAGACAGTGGCGTTTCACGGGGTGGATGTTCTGGACGTGGATGTTCAGGTGCAAATCGCAAATGGTTTACCTGCTTTTACAATAGTTGGGCTTCCCGATAAGGCAGTAGGCGAAAGCCGCGAGCGTGTTCGTGCTGCCCTACATGCGCTAGGAATTGCCCTGCCCCCAAAGCGTGTTACCATAAATATGGCGCCTGCCGATCTGTCCAAAGAAGGCTCGCATTTTGATCTGCCAATCGCGCTGGGCGTGTTGGCGGCGATGGAAATTTTACCAGCCGAAGAGCTTGCCAATTTTGTAGCACTTGGTGAGTTGTCACTCGATGCCTCATTACGTCCGATAGCAGGTGTGCTTCCTGCCTCCATGCACGCTAATAAAGGCGGTTATGGGTTGATTGTACCCAAATCCTGCGGTGCAGAAGCGGCCTGGGCTGGGGATCTGGATATATTGGCACCTGCCCATCTATTGGGACTAATAAATCATATTAAGGGTACACAAGTTCTTTCACGACCCGAGGCAAAGCTCAAAGAGGGTTTAAAGTTCAGCGGGCCGGATCTGGCCCATGTGAAGGGTCAGGAAACGGCCAAGCGCGCGCTGGAAATTGCGGCAAGTGGTGCGCATAATTTGCTTATGATCGGCCCGCCCGGATCGGGTAAATCCATGCTCGCCTCATGCCTGCCCGGAATTTTACCGCCTTTATCCCCTGCAGAGGCGCTGGAGGTTTCAATGATACATTCTTTGGCGGGGCACCTGCCGGATGATGGTTTGGTTAAAACACGGCCATATCGCGACCCGCATCATTCGGCCTCTTTGCCTGCGCTTATCGGTGGTGGGCAACGCGCCAAGCCGGGCGAAGTGTCACTGGCACATAAAGGTGTCTTGTTTCTGGACGAATTGCCTGAGTTTCAACGCGCAACATTAGAATCCCTGCGCCAGCCGATTGAAAGTGGCGAGGTTCTTGTCTCCCGTGTGAATTATCATGCTAAATATCCCGCCAATGTCCAACTGGTTGCCGCCATGAACCCTTGCAGATGCGGACATTTGGGTACTGCGGATATGGAATGTACAAAGGCACCCCGATGTGGTGCGGATTATCAGGCCAAAATTTCCGGCCCGATGTTTGACCGGATAGATTTAAGCGTTGATGTACCACAAGTCTCAATTGCCGATCTTCAGATAAGGGGCGAGGGTGAAAAATCAGAAGAGGTTGCAAAACGCGTGGTCAGGGCGCGAAATGTTCAGGAAGAACGTGCCTCACAAATGGGTCTTTCTGCGAAAGTTAACAGTGAGACACAAGGTGAAGAGCTTGAAAAAATCGCGCCTCTTGAGTCAGATGCGCGTGACCTTCTTTTGCAAGCGGCAGATAAAATGAAATTATCGGCCCGTGCTTATCATCGTGTGATAAGACTGGCACGGACAATTGCCGATATGGAACAAAAAACATCACCCGAAAGTTTGTCCAAGGCGCATATAGCAGAAGCCTTATCTTACCGCCGCGCAAATTTAAAAAGCCATTAAAATTTTGTTTTATAATGGAAAAAAACTATGTTTAGACGCTATTAAGTCTTTTGTGACATAATATAAGAATAGGAATTTTATGGGCGTTTACGACGATACAGGATATGTGACGACACCGTCATACCAGTCTTTCGCATCGACACTTGATGTCGGTGGGCCGTCGAGCGCAGCTGAATTTGTTCAACCAGCAAAAGATCTACTTAACTCCGACTTTACAAATGCCAACGGACTTAATGAGCAGGCGATGAGCGCGAAGGCCGGACATGAGGCTGCCCTTGATGGTATGCAGGTTCGCTTTGCGGAAATAAAAGGTGGAATTCAGGCCGGTCCTGAAAACACAAGTAAGGTTGATGCAAAAAGCATAGGTGCTGATATTGGTGCTGGCGCTATAGCTGCTCCTCTTGTGCATGGTGCTGCCCGTGTAATGGATATGGCTCTGCCTGGAGCGGGACTGGCCTTTCAGGCAGGTGTTGCGGCATATGGCGCAATTGAGCTTGGCTCAAAAGTGAAATCTTATTTAACGCAAGATAGTGGCAGTCTCTATGATGACGAGGATGTAGACAGAGCGTATGGTTATGAGGGCATGTCCTATGCAGATAATGCCTTGTCTGATAATATGATTTCCCGCCCTGTGCCACAATCCCAGCCTGTTGTTCAGGAGAATGTGGATTACTGGAATGGCCCTGACCAGAAACTTGCTGAGCTTGCGGCCGATCATGATCCGACAATGAATGCGCTTGCCAAGCAGGAAGTCGCAACAAGTGAAATGGTCTCTGATATCAGGGATCTTCAGGAACAGCAGATAGATCACGGGATTGCACGAGGTCCTGCCGCCCCTCAACCAGTATAAAAAACACCCTCTAGAAAATGACTTTAATTATCGTCCATCGCGCCTAGCGCAAGGTCGGCGAGATCTTCAGCATTTCCCTGATTTTGTTTTTCAAGTTTCCTGTAGTGTTTATAAGTAAATGGCAAACTTATCATATAAGCAATTGAAATTGCCGATAATGTAATCCACGGGGCGTGGATCAGAGCGGCTATCGTAAGTCCGCAAAAAGCAAGGGCGGGTACGGTCATTTTGGGTGCAATTCGGATTTGTTTGGAAGACCAGCTTGGGATTCTGCTTACCATGAGCCCGCCAACCAGAATTGCCCATACACCTATTAATGGAAGTGCGAAATTTAGTTCTCCGAAAGTATGAGGTGCCTGAAACCAAATAAACAATGGGAAAAGTGCAAGACCTGCCGCGGCAGGGGCAGGAATACCGGAAAAAAACAATTTTGCCCATTTCGGCTTTTTTCTAAGTTCGGCCTGTGTGGAATTAAAACGCGCAAGCCTGAGGCCGCAGGCTGCAGCTAGTGTAATAGTCGCAATCCATCCAAGCTTTCCGGCTTCATCCAGACCCCACACATATAAGATAAAAGCGGGAGCAACCCCGAAACATAAAAAGTCAGAGAGGGAATCGAGTTGTGCGCCAAATTCGCTACCCGCATCTAATAGCCGTGCCGTTGCCCCATCGAGCATATCCAGAATGGCAGAGACAAGAATCAGAAGCACTGCTGTCTCAAATCGTTCATTAAAAGCCATTTGTATAGCTGTTAAACCGGACAGAAGGGCCATAAGCGTTAATAAGTTCGGAATAAACTTATGAAGGGCGAGAAGCTGTGCCCCGTCGTCTTGTTCATCAGAAGAGACGATTGTACTCTCTGCATCTTTAAAGTTTTTTTCCGATTGCGTTTTTTGTGACATGAAGTTCTTCTGCTTTATATATCTATGCTTGTCCGAGACTTTTCTTTTGAAGTCAGGTCAGCAAGAATTGTCTCCCCACCTATCGCTGTTTGTCCTACTGTTACCAGAGGATTTACACCTTTAGGCAAATATATATCCAAACGGCTACCAAAGCGGATAATTCCCATATGCTGGCCTGTAGCTACATTTTGATCTTCGTGCAAGTCGTTGAGAATGCGTCTGGCAACCAATCCCGCAATTTGTACAAAAGCAATATGTTTTCCAGATTGTGTTTCTACTAAAGTCGCACTTCGCTCATTGTCTTCGCTAGCCTTATCCAAGGAAGCGTTGAAAAACTTACCGGCATTATAGACAACTTGCTTTACCTTACCGGCAATCGGAACGCGGTTAACATGAACGTTAAAGACACTGAGGAAAATGCTGACACGTGTCCAATCGCTTTCACGCAAAGAAGGCTCAAGATCAAATTCTGCGGGAAGCATGATATTTTCTTTTATAAGAATAACGCGACCGTCAGCGGGTGACACGATAAGTCCTTCTTTCTGTGGCACGGAGCGGATGGGGTTGCGAAAGAAAAACAGGCACCAGATTGTAAGAACCAAACCCACCAACCCTAGAAATTCGGATAAAAAAGCCAATATGATTGTTAGAAGAGCAAAAGCGAATATGAAAGGCCAGCCCGCAGGATGCACGGGAAAACTTAATGTATTCCAAGTTGTCTTGATAAGTCCTTTTACCGTATTTAGATAAGAACCTGATTCTGATATGTTATCGTCACTTGTCATTTATGTGCCTTTCTGCAATCTTAATGAATAGTGTCACCCTGAAGGAAACGTCCATGAAAACTTTTCTTACTATATTGGTTTTAACATTTCTGTCCAGCCCCAGTATGACGGCGGCACAGGATGTCGAACTGATGGGACTGGATTCACATTTTGGATATTGTGACGGCATAGAAAGTACGGCACAGGCCTTGAAATGTGTCACCAAACACAAAAAAGATGCGGAAACAGCGTTACTTGATAATACCAATACTGTCATTGAAAACATGGATGATGATAATTTGTTCCGTTTTCAGCAGGTCCAAAATAAGTGGCTGGAATACAGGTCGGCTGAATGTGCATATGAGGCGGACAGAGTGGCAGCTAGTGGATTAAAGCAAATTACAGAACTTTCGTGCTTGGCAGAAAAAACTCAAGCGCGCGCTGACGAGATACTGCAAAACGATATGCGTGCCAGCCAACCAGAACAATTTTCTGAGTTTGGCGTTTTTCCCAGATGGTTAAACAGTATAAAAAATACTTACCCGGATGTTTTGTGGGCTAACAACAATGTATACAGTGTAGATATGAGTTGCGACGGAAGCGATGAAAAAATAGTCAGCGGCTATAAATACAACCCTGTTGCGACAGATATAAATGGCGAGGCAGCTGACGCAGAAGCTACAGTCAGGTATGAGTTGGCCCACTTTTTGGCTATTGCACGAAATCCGGTTGTGGGCAAACCTGAAATAACTGTGTTCGAAATTCCTGTCAAAGCGAGGGATTCAGTAGATACCGAAGGCAGTAAAACAGATGAAACAGAAGCAGCTTCTACTGTTTTATGTTCAAAGGAAATTAATTACGCAGTTTTTGCTGAAGATGTCGAGAAAACGGAAAAAAGTGAAACTCCTTTATGTGCGCCAATAGTAGAAATTACATCAGGTCAGTCTGAAAAATGTAAGCCTTTATATTTAACCTATAATAACAACCAGTTTGGCTTAAGCTCCACGAGTCCCGCATCGGAAACCGAGGAAATTACCGAAGAAACAAAAGAAACAGGACAAAAATAAGAAAGAGTTCAATAGATTATTATGAATAATTCAAAAAAAACAATTTGTGTATATTGTGGATCTTCAAATTCGGCAGATCAAATTTATAAAGATGCTGCTGTTAAAACAGGCGAGATAATAGCTAAAGAGGGTTGGCGTTTGGTTTATGGCGGCGGCCGTGTTGGATTGATGGGGCTGACCGCTGATGCCGTTCTAGAGAATGGCGGGGATGTAATTGGCATTATTCCTGAGTTTATACAAACCCGTGAAGTCGAGCACCGTGATCTTACTGAACTGCATATTGTTGAAACTATGCATGAGCGTAAGAAAATGATGGTAGATCACGCAGATGTATTCATTTGTTTGCCTGGTGGCTTGGGTACATTAGATGAGACTTTTGAAATTATGACATGGAAACAATTAGGCCTTCACAATAAGCCTATTATTATTGCTAATATCAATGGTTACTGGGATCATTTGATCTCCCTTGCAGAAAGCCTTGCGAAAGAAAAGTTTATGCGTGCGGAAGACTTGGGTATATTTGATGTTATTTCTGATACTAGCCAGATTCCAGATGTTATCAAAAATGCAAAAATGGAAACCTTTGACCCTTCTACTAAATGGATATAAGTTGAGAAGTGTATAGCTTTGGAAAATTTCCTTTTTGTTAAGACTAACATTCTATATATTATAGATGTAGAAACTATTTGAAATGCACAAACTTCCGATAAAAGAAATTGCAGAGAAAAGTTGGGCAAGATTGCAAAAAAGCAATTTGTCACCAATTCCTGTTAATTATGAAGTCCTTTATGCCTATTATGAGGGAATGCGTCCCGACCTTAACCATGCTATTGACATGGCTGTTGAAAAATTAGGGGATATCAATGATGAAATTTGTCAGGATATTTATCAAAGGCTGATCGACGACAAGATCAGTAATTCAGCCATCTTGCGTGCTGGTGATCAGGTTTATGAAATGGTGCGTGATATCACTAGTAAAGTTCAACAAGCAAAAGAAGCCGCGCATAATTACAGTGGTCAGATCCAAGATATTTCAACGAAAATTGTAATTGAGAAAGATGTTAAAAAACTTGAGCAAATGTTGCAAAAAGTTGTTTCTGAAACTCAAGGTTTATTGCAAAGAAATGCAGAGCTTGAAGAGCATCTCGACAGATCAACCGAAGTAATGTCATTACTTCAAAAAGATTTAGACCATGTCCGTCGCGAGGCAGTAACTGATTCTCTTACCGGTTTGGCAAATCGTAAGGCTTTTGATATGGCTTACGGCAATATTGTACGTTCCAGCCAAAATTCAAAACAGACTTTCGTTTTATTGATGATTGATATAGACCACTTTAAAAACTTTAATGATTCTTATGGTCACCAAGTTGGTGATCAGGTTCTGCGCCTTGTTGCCAAGACATTAAAAGATGGTGTACGAGGCAAGGATATAGTTACACGCTATGGTGGAGAAGAGTTCGCGCTTTTATTACCTAACACGCCACTAGAGGCAGGGGTAACAGTTGCAAATAATTTGAGAAAAGCCGTTGCGACAAGAGATGTCGTAAACCGCTCAACCGGAGATGTTTTAGGTCAGATTACGATGTCAGTAGGGGTCGCTGAATATATCGATGGTGAAGACATTAATAATTTGATGGAGCGTGCGGACAAAGCACTTTATGCGGCCAAGAAAAATGGTAGGAACCAAGTGGCCTCTTCTGATAAAAACAACAAAATCAAACATGGTGTTTAACCGATGCGTTTATTAATTGTTATGTCTGTTCTGATTGTGGCTGTTGCTGCAGCCTACACATTGGTAGGCATTTCGACTTATGATCCTCCACCAGTACAACCTCTTAGTTTTGAAACCCCTTTACAATCCCCTGCACTTGAAGAAGAAGCGCGGGGCCCGGTAATCGATCCAGAACTAGAAAAAGTAAAAGATGAGGCCATCAGTCAGATTGTTGCCGCAATTAAATCATATGATCGGGTTTGGCCTGATTTGCCACCACAGGCAGGTAGTATGCAGGCTCTTGTTTTGCAGAGTATAAAACGAGGTGCCTTTCCCGCGCTTTATCCAGATGTTCCGGAAAATCCCGGCGAGACTGTAAGTTTTGTGCCTTACGATATACAAATACCTCTTGAAGACCTTGTTGTTCAACAGGATATTACAATAGGCGATGATTTTACTGATGAAGAAGTTGCAATAGAAAATATAGAAGATATTGAAATTGAAGAAAAAGAGCCGTTCGATTATAGCCGCTGTTTGGCCAATTCCTCTATAGTTCTTGGTGATCTCGAAGATAATATTATGAATTGCCCATCTGGAGAAGCCGGTATAAGCCGTATAATCTCAACTGGCCCCGGCAATGATGCGATTGCTACAGGTGGTACACAAGCCTTTATAGAGCCTGGATCTGGAGATGATCTTATGAAAGCGGGGCCTGAGCAAACGACGATTATTCTAGATAGCTTTGAAGGCCAGAAGAGAATCGAAATGGACTGCTCACGAGCGAGTATTCAAGACAGGCGTCTTTCTAGTGATTATCCGCTAGCGTGGACGGAGCCTTTCATCCATTACATTGTTTTCGGAACCCAGATCCGGCCAGAAGATATTTTGGTTGAAGGTAACAAGATTACTAACAAGGAAAATGGCGCAACGCTTACATTTTCACGTAATTGCTTTAATATGCACTTTACCAGTAATTTCTTTTAAATTTTTAAGAGAAATCTTGCTCTTGCGACTGTAAAAAGGCTATGTTTTGCTTATGTCAGAACACGCTCTCCCTAAATCTGCAAATGCACCCTATTTATCGGAGCTTAATCCTCCACAAAAAGATGCTGTAGAAAATCTTGATGGTCCTCTTCTTGTGCTTGCAGGTGCTGGAACAGGAAAAACTCGTGTACTCACAACACGGCTCGCCCATTTATTACATCAGGATAAAGCATGGCCTTCACAAATTTTGGCTGTAACTTTTACGAACAAGGCGGCAAATGAAATGCGTGAAAGAGTGGCATCATTGCTTGGTCAGCCAGTAGAAGGTTGGTGGCTTGGCACTTTCCACGCTTTGGGGGCACGTATGCTACGTAGGCATGCAGATCTTGTGGGCCTGACCTCATCATTTACTATCCTTGATCCTGATGATCAGATTCGTCTTTTAAAGCAACTTATGGAGGCTGAAACGATTGATACAAAAAAATGGCCTCCAAAAGCCATGATGAGTGTGATTGACAGGTGGAAGGACAGGGGAAAAGTGCCCTCTGAAATTAGTGCAAATGAGGCTGGGGATCTAGCGAATGGCAAAATGCCAAAATTATACCGCCAGTATCAAGAAAGGCTAAAAGTTTTAAATGCCTGTGATTTTGGTGATTTATTACTCCATATGATTACGATTTTTAAAGACAGCAAACATGCAGATGTGCTTGCCGACTATCATCAACGCTTCAAATATATAATGGTGGATGAATATCAGGATACCAATGTTGCACAATATCTGTGGTTACGATTACTCGCGCAGGGAACAGGTAATATCTGCTGCGTTGGGGATGATGATCAGTCTATTTACGGTTGGCGTGGGGCAGAAGTAGGTAATATTTTGCGTTTTGAACGAGATTTCCCGGGCGCCAAAATTGTTCGACTTGAGCAAAATTACCGTTCCACCGGTCATATTTTGGATGCAGCCAGCTCAGTTATTTCACAAAATAGCTCTCGACTGGGTAAGACCTTGTGGTCCGATGCCGATAAAGGTGAAAAAATACAGATGCGGGGTCTATGGGATGGTGAGGCCGAAGCCAGATTTGTTGCTGAAGATATAGAGCAATTACAACGCAAAGGTTGGTCACTTGATCAGGTTGCCGTGCTCGTGCGGGCAGGTTTTCAAATGCGCGAATTTGAAGAAAGGTTTATGAAACTGGGTCTTGCCTATCGTGTTATCGGTGGTCCGAGGTTTTATGAACGGAAAGAAATAAGGGATGCTCTTGCTTATCTGCGTATTGTTGCACAGCCAAAAGATGACTTGGCACTTGGACGTATTATAAACACACCTAAACGGGGTATAGGTGATTCTACGTTACAAACGCTTAATACCCATGCACGCCAGTCGGGACAAAGTCTATACGAGGCGATCGAAGACTTAACCGAAACGGAAGATTTACGTCCAAATATTCGGGCAACACTGATGACATTGTTAAAGGATTTTGCGCGCTGGCGTTCTTTGGTTACAACAACTCACCATGCCGAACTAGCCGGCATCATACTTGATGAAAGCGGTTATACAGGGATGTGGCAATCTGATAAATCGCCTGATTCCCCCGGCAGACTGGAAAACCTGAAAGAGCTTGTTTCTGCAATGGGTGAATTTGATAATCTACCTTCTTTCTTAGAGCATGTTTCATTGGTGATGGAGAACCAAGAAGAAAAACATGGTGAAAAAATAACGCTGATGACACTGCACGGCGCAAAAGGCTTAGAATTTGATGCAGTCTACCTTCCGGGGTGGGAAGACGGTGTTTTCCCTTCGCAACGCAGTATGGATGAAAATGGTACTGCCGGGCTTGAAGAGGAAAGAAGGCTTGCTTATGTCGGGATTACAAGGGCAAGGAAAAGGGCTACGATATCTTATGTAGCTAATCGTCGTATGTATGGAAGTTGGGTTAACTCAATGCCTTCCCGTTTTTTAGAAGAACTTCCTCAAGAAGCTATTGAGGTAGAGGCTGAAATGGGACTTTATCAGCCGGGGCGCTCATCTCATTGGGATTCAAGCGGACGTGGTTTTTCATCTGAAAATCGTTTTAAGCCAAACTCGAAACTACTTGAGGGGCTTTCACCAAACCGTAGTAAAAGGGAGAATACCCAGCAAGTCCATTTCTCACCCGGTGACCGTGTGACGCATAATAAATTCGGTGAGGGCAAAGTTGTTCATATACAAGGAAACAAGCTAGATGTCGAGTTTGAGAACGGTGACATCAAACGACTGCTTTCCAGCTTTATTGAAAAAGCATGATTACTTTGTGAGGTTTTCTTCACCAAAAACCATTATTTTTCCCGAATCACCAAGACCCCCCAGCATTACTAAGCGATCGGTATCGGGCGGCAAAGGATAAGCTATGGTTTTAGAAAAAGCTTTACCATTCCAGTTGGGGAGATAATCAAGGGAAAGTGCGACATTTGTGTATAAAACTGTTCTACCCCTGTTTTCACCGGTCTCTATCTTTTCTCGGACGTGGTTCTTGATTGCAAAAACAGCAAGCTCATAAACGCCTTGTCTTCCTGCCGGTAATTCGGGAAGTCGGTATGTTAAAGTGTGATTCTGGCGATCATAGGATATCTCAGCGCGATATAAATCTTCATTTCTCTCTTGTTTGCGAATTTCAAATCCGATGTCCGCTTTATGATGTCCTACGAAGCTTTGATTTCCATTTATGATCATTTGTGGTGTGAAAACACGACCTCCCTCCAGGCGCCTTCCATATCCACGTTGCCGCCTTGCACATTCAGGAAGGGACAATTTATCAACCCATCCAAGATGATTCCAATATCCGACATGGCAAGATATGGCAATTATGTTGCTACTTTGTGATAGTTCAGTAAGATAGCGATCTGCCGGTGGACATGAACTGCAATTTTGTGACGTATAGAGCTCTAAGATCACAGGTGGATTTTCTAGCGGTTCGTAACTATTTTGTGCTAAAGGTGCCGTAGACAAAAAAGTCGATAGGCACGATATAAGAAAAAAGCTTCTAATAAAGCCTACCATGTTAGTTTCCTTTATTTGTAAAATTCGTTATACGGTGTATCTTATACAGTAATCTAAGTCTTATGCAGGCAAAATAAAATAAAGAAGATGTGAACGAGATGAATAAACAGGAACAAACGATTTGTGTTTTTGGCGGAACGGGTTTTGTTGGGCGCTATGTAGTGCAAAAATTAGCCCATCAGGGATACCGAATAAAGGTGGCCTCCCGTTCACCCCAGAGTGCCTACTTTTTAAGAACTTATGGTGTCGTGGGCCAAATTGTTCCGGTACTTTGTGACTACTCTGAAGACAGTATAAAGGCAACGGTCAAAGGGTGCGATTATGTCGTTAATACGGTCGGTGTTTTATATGAGAAAGGTAAAAACTCTTTTGAACAAATTCATAAAATACTGCCTGAGAATATAGCCAAAGCTTGTGCGAAGGAGAAAGTCAAAAAACTCGTACATATTTCTGCACTGGGTATTGAAAACTCGCATTCAAAATATGCAAAGAGCAAGCTGGACGGAGAAGAAGCTATTAAAGATGTATTTAAAAATTATATTGTTTTGAGGCCAAGTATTGTATTCGGGCCTGAAGACGATTTCTTTAACCGCTTTGCGAGAATGGCCAAATTTTCACCTTTCTTACCATTAATTGGGGGCGGAAAAACTATGTTTCAACCCGTATATGTCAATGATGTGGCTGAGGCTGTAAAGATATGTATCGTTGAAAAAGACTTAAATTCCTCTTCCAAATGTTACGAACTTGGTGGTCCTGAAAAAGTAAGTTTTAAAAATATCTTAAATCGCATCCAGAAAATTATAGGAACAGATAGGTCATATATTGGTATTCCCTTCTGGATAGCAAAGTTACAAGGTTTCTTTATGTCTTTGTTGCCGGGAGAGCCAATATTAACAGCCGACCAAGTGAAAAGTCTTCAAAGCGATAATGTAGAGAGCGGGCAATTTCCAGATATGCAAGATATGGGTATAACACCAACCGCAATGGGCTTGGTTGTTCCACGATATTTGGATAGACATTATGCCGGTGGTAAATTTGCCGCAAGCCGAAAAAGTGCTAAAGTTTAATTGATAAGAAAAAGAAAGGTTACCATGACCAGATATATAATACAGGCGGGATTAATGCTTTGTGCATTTTGTGTATTAACCGTTTTCTCGTCCCAGGCTTACTCTAAAGCTGATGGTATAGCAGTCGTTGTAAATGACAGAATTGTAACGCTTTCTGATGTAGAAAACCGTATGGCTTTGATTATGACGTCTTCGGGCATTCCCAATACTCCGGAAACGCGTGCTAAATTCCAACCTCAAATTGTCTCTATGTTGGTTGATGAACAAATCAAAATGCAGGAAGCTTCGCGTTTGGGTGTTGAGGTGAGTGAAGAGGAGATTAACAAGGGTTTGGAAACCATCGCCGGACAAAATAATATTCCGGTTGAAGACTTTAAATCCATGATTACCAGAAGTGGTTTAAAACTATCTACTTTGAAAGACCAGATCCGGGCAGAAGTTGCCTGGGGCAAAGTTGTTTCTTCGCAGATACGCCCACGTGTGACTGTTACAGATGCGGATATTGATGCAGAGCTGCAAAGAATTTCGAATACTGTCGGGCAAGACCAATATCTAGTTTCAGAAATATTTTTAGATGTCGCTGACCCTAGCCAAGAGGCAGAGGTTCGGAACTCGGCCCTTAGATTACAACAAGAAGCTGCTAAATCGGCAAATAATTTTCCGGCACTGGCAAGACAGTTCTCTCAAGCCGCCGGGGCCGGGCAGGGTGGCGATCTGGGTTGGCTTCAGGCAGGGCAAACACAGCCAGAAATAGATACGGCCTTACAAAGTATGAGTATAGGGCAAATTTCAGAACCTATCCGTACATCATCAGGATATCACATTATCTTGTTAAGACAGAAACGGGCAATATCTCCTGAGATGGTATCTGACAGGGATGCAGTTATGCAGCGTATCGGTAATCAGAGATTGGCGAGGCAGGCTCGTGGATATTTTCAGGATCTAAAATCAAACGCCTTTATTGAATCCAGAGTCTGATAAATTGGATACGGAGTGGATAGATAAACTTCCCCCTTTGCGGGAGGTCATAGAAAAGCATTCTCTGTGGGCTGATAAAAAGCTGGGTCAGAACTTCATACTCGATACCAATATAACCGACAAAATTGTGGCCTCCGCCGGAGATCTTAAAGGGCTAACTGTTTTTGAAATTGGCCCCGGGCCAGGAGGTTTGACACGGTCTTTATTAAAAAGTAACGCTGAAAAAATCATTGCCATCGAATTTGATAACCGTGCCGTGGAGGCTTTAAGAGACCTTGAAGATAAGGCGTTAGGGCGTCTTGAGGTTGTTAAAGGTGATGCTCTCGAGCTTGATTTAATGTCTATGGCGCCGAAAGCAAGGCGCGCCATTATTGCAAATCTGCCATATAACATAGCGACACCTTTGCTTATTTCCTGGTTAAAACAAATATATGCCGATGAAAAAGCTTTCGAAAAAATGGCATTGATGTTCCAAAAAGAAGTGGCAGAGAGGATTGTATCGCCCTCAGGACAAAAATCTTTTGGACGCTTGTCTGTTCTTTCACAGTGGCTTTGCAAATGTACAATTTCTTTTGACTTGCCTCCAAGTGTTTTTCTGCCGCCACCCAAAGTTACTTCTTCTGTTGTTTCTTTTCGTCCCAAGGGAAACCAAGCTGAAATGCCAATTTTTGAAAATGTCGAAAAGGTGACGCAGGCAGGTTTCGGGCAAAGGCGGAAAATGATCAGAAAATCTATGAAAGATTATTGCAATTCTTTTTCCATATGTGCTATAGAAGATACTAATAGAGCAGAAAACCTTGAAATAAAAGACTTTTTGTGCATTGCAAAAAAGCTGTAACGATACAAGGATATACTTAACAAAGGTTCACAGGGAATGTTAAAAACGAAAAGATTATGGGCAGTAGGTCTCGGTGCAACTCTGAGTGCCAGCTTTCTTTCGAGTACATTTCCTGCAACAGCTGCAAATGATCCTTTCCCTCAAACAACATATGAAGCGTCTCCAAATCCAACTGTTCAGGAGATTGATCAGGAAGTCGATCAAAGCCCCGAGGTATATCAGGATGATTATGAACGCATCATAAGAAGCGAAGATATTATTCCTCAGTTCTTTTTGAATCTCGAGCCACAAAGTGAGGCCTTTCCTGATGTTATAAGAACATCTAATTTAGAACGGAAGCGCTATGACGCTATCGTTGATCCTGTTTACGGACGTATTATAGGCGATATTAATCAGGATGAATTACATGACGAGATAGATCCTGCCTCATTAACAAAGATTATGACTTTCTTTTTGGTTGAAGAATGCATAAAGAGAGGCAGAACCTTTGATGGGGAAGAGTTAGGCCGCCAGACTATTACTTCAAGCGGACTTTCTGTTGACCAACTTTTATTTCAATTAATGCGCCGATCTAATAACTATGCTGCCAGACGTCTAGCCGTACATATGGCCGGTGGTATTGAGCCATTTGTAAGGGAAATGAATAGTCGTGCGCGTGAATTGGGAATGCAAAATACGCGTTTTATTAATCCATCAGGTCTTCCTGGAGATCAGGACTATGATGGACGTGCAACAAGAGCATCAAATCAAAGTTATACAACCATCAATGATTTGTCTGTTCTTGTTACTCAGCTTTACCGTAATGGCATTGACTATCAGCGATATACAGATATCGATGTTGATTCCAACTTGCGTTCTACAAACCCTCTTTACAGACCAGAAAATCTCTCTTTTTCCCAAGAATTTAATGTTACTGGTTTAAAAACAGGTACAACAAATAGAGGGCGTAGTTTTATCGGTGTTGCCGAATATGAAGGCCGTACTGTTTTTGTAATTACAATGGGGCATATGTGGAAAAATTCAAATGGTGCCAAAGTTGGTGACTCAACTCGCCCTCGTTCAGCGCAAAGTTTGATACGTACAGCATACTCTTTATTAGGCAGAGAAAGAGAAGTTGTTAGCGAGAGACTTCTACATGTTGAAACAGAGCAGCAGGCTCAAATACCTGAACAGCTTCAGCATCAACTTCCTTCGGTTTATTAAAGACCGCCCATCAGGCCACGAACAAATTCGGACGTTCCCGTCAGGCGTTTACGTTTCATGCGTTCAGCATCTAAAATAGTTTGTGCCTTTGCAATAGAGCTTTCAATATCCTTATTTATTATAACGTAGTCATATTCTGAATAATGTGACATTTCGCTTGATGCCTTCTCCATACGCGACCTTATCTGCATCTCGGTTTCATGCGTGTCAATTGCACGCTTGCGCAAGCGCTTCTCAAGTTCTGCATGGCTGGGTGGCAGGATAAAAATGGTAACCAGATCATCGCGGGCAATTTCTTCCAATTGTTGTGTGCCCTGCCAGTCAATGTCAAACACAACGTCTTGACCAGCTGATAAGGCTTCTTCTACCGGGCCGCGAGGTGTGCCGTAATAATTATCGAAAACTTTAGCGTATTCAAGTAACTCACCGTTATCAATCATCTTTGTAAATGCCGGAATATCAACGAAATAATAGTGTTTTCCGTTTAATTCACCACCACGTTGGGTGCGGGTAGTTGCAGATATTGATGCAGTGAGGTCGGGATTATTTTCCATGAGTGCGCGTGTTATCGTCGTTTTTCCGGCCCCGGAAGGGGAGGATAAAACAAACATAAGGCCACGACGTTTTAATTTTGACAGATCCATTCTTTCATTTTAACTGTAAAGCTGTAAGAGGCAAGTCAAGATGGGGGATTTATGACAGAAAAATCACAGACAGTTTTGATCACGGGTGCATCAAGCGGTTTGGGCGCTGCACTCGCTATTGAGTATGCAGGCAAAAACTCTGTGTTATACCTCAATGGCAGAAATGCGGAAAGATTAGGAGAGGTCGCAGATAAATGTAGGTTATGTGGTGCTAAAGACGTTGTCACTTTCAGCTGTGATGTGACTAACCGCGAATTAATTGAAAGATGGATTGAAAAATGTGATTCGCAAAATCCTATTGATATATGCATAGCGAATGCAGGGATATCAGGTGGAACAGGAGAGATAGAACAGAATGCTTTTTTCGCTCAGGCGCAAAGAATTTTAGACGTCAATATAACAGGTGTGATGAATACTATAAAACCTGCCGGTACAAAAATGCTGGCAAGACAATCGGGCCATCTGATAATTATTTCTTCACTTGCTTCTTTTTCACCGTGGCCCGGCGCTCCGGCCTATGCTGCATCCAAGGCTGCGGTTCGGGTTTTTGGGGAGGGACTTATTCCTTACCTCAGAAAAAATAACGTATATGTAAGCGTTGTATGCCCAGGGTTTGTTGAAAGCAATATGACTGCTCAAAACAATTTCCCAATGCCTTTTAAATGGACATCAAAGAAAGCAGCCAAAAAAATAATACATGATATTAAAAACAAAAAGAAAATTATTGCTTTTCCAATACCCTTATATGTTGTAATAAAAATGTTGAGTTTTTTACCCCTCGGACTCTGGTGGCTGATATCTTCGGGTTTACCACAGAAAGGAGGGTTGAGACACCAACGCTGAGTATATTTAATACGGTAACACTTATTTAAAGTTATTGTTGCATACTAAAGATAGGTCTATGTTATGTAAATATTATACATACATAGTAGTGGGGGTTATTTTAAATGGATATTAAAGCTATAGAAGATAATGCGGAAGATTTAGTAAATCTTTTAAAAGCATTGGCAAATGATAAGCGTCTTTTAATAATGTGTTCTTTGTTAAGGGGTGAAAAATGTGTTGGTGAGCTTGAGGATTTGGTAGATTTAAGCCAGTCTGCACTTTCACAGCATCTTGCAAGACTAAGACGTGACCGACTGGTTTCTACACGTAGAGACGCGCAAACGATTTACTATTCTCTGCAAGATGAAAAAATTCATTTAGTTATGAAAGCATTATGCTCGATCATCAAAGATGATTAGATAAATTTTGTTAATTAGCGGACCTGAAATCAATTGGCATTTATTTTTTGCACTAAATCAGAAACTTTACTCGGGCTAATTTCCGACAGGCTAGGCGCTGAGAAACAATAAACATTTTCACCTAATGGTCCATGACGCTGGGGATTGCTTTTCTTGTTTTCATTAAAAAGCACAATGACAGGACATGAGGTAACACTTATAAGGTGAATTGGTCCTGTGTCATTACCGATTGCGCATCTAGCGTCTCTGGCCAAGACAACTATCTGATCAAGAGATGTTTTTCCTGTTAGGTCTATAACTTTATCTCTGCCAGTATTTTTTAATATATTACTTGTGATATCGCGTTCCTGTGCAGTTCCAATGAGAACAGGTGTAGCATCAGTTTCTGTTAGAATTTTCTTACAAAGCTCAATGTAATTTTCTACAGGCCATTTTTTCTGAGGTCTTTTCGGTGAACAACCGGGTACAATCAATATATATTTTTCCGGCAGGCAGAAACTACTGATATCGGCCTCTATCCATCCCAGTGTATCAATCTCTATAGAATCGATGCCGGCAAGAGAAAGTGTTTGTACATGTCCTTCAAAAGCTTTCCCTTGAGTTCTTTCAGGTGATGTGTTGCGGTGAGAGGCACCCTTGGCTATCCCGACCCATTCAGGTTTTGGTGTTTTGAGAAGTTTAAAATAAAGCCCGGTGCGGTCATTGTTTTGAAGATCATATATACGAGTGAATCGGCTGTTATTTAAAAAACTCTTCAGGTGTTTCCAATCTTTGTACTGATACCATTTGGGTCTTTTATCCAAAATAATATCATCAAAATATCCGCTGTTCTCGGCAAGATTTTTGAATGGTGAAGTTGTTAGCAAGCTTATTTTTGCATTAGGGTGTGCTTTCCTTATTGCGCGCATGGCACCAAAGCTTTGAATGAAATCGCCTAGTGCCCCAAGCTTTATAATAAGTATTTTAGTATTATCCATACATGATTTAGATTTTTGAGTTTATGAGCTCCGCATAAACATCCAGTGTTTTGTCAGCCATAATTTCTTTTGTGAAATTATGAGAGATATGTGTCATGGCATTGTGTGCGAGTATATCCCTCTGCTCTTGGTTGAGGCTGAGAGCCTCTTCTATTGCTTGAGACAATTGCACAGGTTCATTTGGTTCGACAAGCCAGCCTGTATGCCCAGGGATGATTGTTTCTTGGGATCCACCATGATTCGTGGCGATTGTCGGTCGCCCCATGGCTTGCCCTTCTGCGGCAACCCTACCAAAACCTTCAGGATCTGTTGAGGCACTGACAACAACAGTTGATAACATATAAGCGGCAGGCATATCATTACAATGATCTATAATACGTATGCGGCCTTCCATGTTCTTTTCACTTATCAAATTGAGCAATTCCTGACGATATTCGGTGCGACCCTGATCATCACCAATTATAACCCCGATCACGTCTTGTCTATTGACCATTGCTAAAGCTTCAATAAGGTCAATTTGACCTTTCCAACGCGTTAGCCGACCAGGGAGCATTACAATATTATGGTCGTCAGGAACCCGCCATTCCTGTGTCAGTTTTACCATTCGCTCGGCAGTGACCAAAGAAGGATGGAAACGGTCCATCGGTATACCGCGATGAACCAGGCGTATAACATTTTCATCCAATCCGTAATTCTGATGTAAATAATTGGCCACAAAGTTTGAAATAGCAATAACCCGTTCTCCCTTTGCGATGGAGCTATTATAAAACTTTTTTGCATTATTATGAATGTTATAAGGTGCGTGGCAGGTTGTGAGGAAATGCGCGGATGTCTGTTGGCATGCTTTCCATGCACTCCAAGCAGGGGCCCGGCTACGGGCATGAACAATATCCACTTTATGTTTAATAATAAGTTTTTTAAGACGGCTGATATTGCGCCACATAACATATGGATTTTTCGAATGAACAGGCATTTCTACGTGAAGTGCGCCTGTACGCTGCAACTCGTGGAGCCTTGTCCCCCCGTGAGAAACAACGATGGCTTTTGCACCAGAGCGTGTAAGTTCCGATGCAATATCTATACATCCTTGCTCAGCGCCGCCTGCGCCGAGGGATGGAATAATCTGCATTACAACTGGGGTTGTTCCGTTCATTATTAAATCGTGATAGTTTTGGTTACTATATAAAGCTTTGTACACTGAAACAGCATGGAAAGAAAGAATGACTGACAATTTAAGCAGATTCAAATCAAAAACGACAAAACGCACAATTGCTTATCAAAAAACGGAAAATGTAGAGAGTGATGTGACGGTTGTATTTTGCGGTGGGTTTAAATCAGATATGCAAGGTACCAAGGCCAGCTTCCTTGAGGCCGTATGTCAGGAAATAGGTATAAATTATATTAGGTTCGATTATTCAGGACATGGCGAGTCCGAAGGCAAATTTATCAATGGCACTATAGGAGACTGGTATAGGGACGCACTTTCCGTACTGGATGAAATTGTAACCACTAAAAAAGTGATTTTGATAGGTTCGTCCATGGGGGGATGGATCTCATTATTAGCCGCAAAAGAAAAGCATGATTTAATCAAGTCACTTATACTACTTGCGCCGGCCCCTGATTTCACTAGGGAAGTTTATGATTCTTTTTCAGAAGAACAAAAAAACGAACTTCTTATAGACGATATGGTTAAAATCCCAAATGATTACAGTGATGAACCTTATATTTTTACCCGCCGCTTAATAGATGAGGGCGAGGGAAATTGTCTTTTGGACAAAACAATCCCTATAAAAATTCCAGTTAGCATAATTCAGGGTATGAAAGACAATGATGTACCTTGGGAAAAAGCTCTCAAAATTAGTGATAGAGTGGAAAGCGAGGATGTAATCGTACATCTTCTCAAGCATGCAGGACATAGCTTATCCGGCGTAAATGAGCTGGAATTACTGCGGTCTGAGTTGAAAAAAATGACGGCAAAGTTAAGCTGAAAAATTACTTTCTTTTGTA
>NZVS01000024.1 GCA_002701555.1 Alphaproteobacteria bacterium
AGCTTCGGCCTCACTTTCTATAGAAAAGGAAGAGCCGGCCTCGGCCTCCTCACCTGATACAACTGACAAGCTGTTTGAAATTGTGCTCGATGAATTTCTTACGAGGGAAAGGTAGTCGACTTTATATGTTTTCGTGTATGGCGTATCTAATTCAACACGCAAACGATCATCTTCAAACTCATAACGAAGTCCCGCTATTTGGGATATTCTCTCAATAACAATATCAAAAGGTCTGTTTTTAGCTGTAAATATAATTGAACCCGATATACGCGGGTCAAGCTCAAGGTCATATCCGGCCTGGGTTGCAAGCTCGAATAGAACATCCCTAAGGGGAATCGTTTGATTTACCGAAACTGATACAAGGGGAATTGGCCTTAAGCTTTCAGAAACTGGAGAAACATATGATTCTAATTGAGGAATGTCTTCAGTAGATGCAAAGTTTTCAAACTCTGCTTGTCTTGGTGACATGGCATCTCTAAAGTCCTGAACATCCATGTTAGTTGCTCTGTCTTCGGACAGGTAGTTTTCACCGAGTTCGCAACCTGATAAAAAAACTATACTCATAACTGCAACAGTCAAAAAGAATGTTGGCAAATATTTTAAGTCAAAAGACGAGGGCGAAAACATGAATAAACCTCATAAATATGGCGAATTAGTTACCGTACAGAATCATACGAAACTATAATGACTTGCTATAAACTATATGGCAAGGTCTTAATCAGAAATACTAAGTAAAGATGTGTCCAGAGAAGATAACCCTGATCCGAGCTCGAATTCATCCTTCTCTTTTTCAATATTAATCTGTTTAAGTTTCATCTGCATTTCAGCAGGAATATCGGCTTGTGCAATGGCAACCTCTTCACTAATACTTCCCTCTACGTAAAGTTTAATCAAAGCCTGATCAAAGGTTTGCATGCCGGAATTTGAATTTTGTTGAATAACTTCTCTAATCTTCCCAATCTTACCTTCATAGATTAGTTCCCTAATAAAACCTTGATTTAACATTAGCTCCACTGCGAGTGTCATACCGCCCTGTAGAGAAGGTACAAGTCTTTGCGATAAGATGGCTTTCAAATTCATGGATAAACTCAACCTTATTTGATCATGCATGTCATCAGGGAAAAGGTTTATTATCCTCTCAATAGTCTGATAGCTATTAGTTGCATGAATTGTCGCCAAACAAAGATGGCCTGTTTCAGCAGCCATCATAGTTTGTTCCATAACCTCCCTATCCCTCACCTCTCCTATCAGGATTACATCAGGTCTCTGACGCAGTGAGTTTTTCAGGGCCACGGCATAACTTTCCGTATCCACCCCTACTTCTCTTTGTGTAATAAGCGATTTTTTATGTTCATGGTGAAATTCGATAGGATCTTCTATTGTTATAATATGGCCTTCACTATTTTGATTTCTGTAATCAACCATTGAGGCAAGAGTTGTGGATTTACCGGCACCAGTCATACCAGTAATAAAAATAATCCCTCTTTTCATGAGCGATAGCTGACCAAGCAAAGATGGTAAACGTAATGCCTCAAAGTTAGGTATATCCGAAACAATACGACGGATCACGAGAGCTGGAGATTGCCTTTGCTTAAGAGCATTTAAACGAAACCGACCATACCTGCCGATTTCAAGGGATGTATTGAGCTCCATATGCGACTCAAAATCACGCATTTGCCTAGTCGTTAGAGTATTCCCTAACGCTTCTTGTATATCATCTTCAGTTAACGCTTTTTCTGATATTGGGTGCAATTCATCATCTATTCGCAACAATGCTTTTGCACCTTTGGTCAGATATAGATCTGACGCATTATGCGTTATCATCTGCTCAAGATACTTTAAAATAACAGGTGTCAAAATGAGTACCCCTCATCTTCATCAGCTACGTTTCGACTTTGTTGAGATGCGATACCAGCAGAGGATGAACTTGCACCAGGGTTTGTTCCATGTTGATTTTGATCGACGCGCCCACCACCCAAAGCGACCGAGACATCACCTTCTTCTTGAGCGTCGTCTGCATCATTTGCAATTGCCAGGACACGCCTTGCCTCTGTCTTGTCGATTACTCCAGAGGCAAGTAGGTCTTGAATAGCATCTTCCATCGTTTGCATACCGTATCTGGAACCAGTCTGCATCATAGAGAATAGTTGAGGTATCTGGTTCTCCCTAATCAAGTTTCTAACAGCACCCGTTCCAACCAGTATCTCAAAAACACCGGCGCGGCCCTTCCCATCAGCCGTGCGAACAAGGGTCTGAGCAATAACCCCCTGCAATGAGCTTGCTAACATTGCACGGATCATATCCTTTTCACTTCCTGGAAACACATCAATTAGTCTGTCTATTGTTTTATGAGCTGAGTTAGCATGGAGCGTTCCAAACACCAAGTGCCCAGTTTCAGCGGCTGTAAGAGCGAGGGAAATCGTCTCGTGATCCCTCATCTCCCCGACAAGGATTACATCAGGATCTTCACGAAGAGCACTTTTTAGAGCTGTTTTAAAATCCTTTGTGTCTTCGCCCACCTCTCTGTGGTTTATGAGGCTTTTTTGCGATGTATGGAAAAATTCGACAGGGTCTTCGATAGTAAGAACGTGCTTCTGCTCATGCATATTCACATAGTTAATCATTGCTGCCAAAGTAGTTGATTTACCACTACCTGTACCGCCTGTAATCAAGACAATCCCTTTTTCAAGAGTAGCCATACGCCTTACAACCTTTGGTAGATTCAATTCTTCCATTGTAGGGATTTCAGACGGGATAGTCCTAAACACAGCTGCTGTTCCGAGCCTGGTATTAAAAGCATTTACACGGAAACGTGCCTTTTCTCCGAAAGATATAGCAAAATCCAGGTCCATCTCTTTCTCGTAAGCCGCTCTTTGATCCTCAGTCATGACAGAATACAACATTGATCTTATATCTTCTGAGGAGAGCTCTTGGGTTTTAACCCTCTTCATCTGTCCATTTACCCTTACAATAGGCTGGTTTCCTGCACTAAGGTGCAAGTCAGATGCTTTATTCTGCATAACAAAAGCAAGTAATTGGGTAATATCCACGGGGAAGTCTCCTAAGAATTAAAGGGTCTTGTAATTATTCTACCATGATAGCGGCAGAGTGTTAATAAAAGCTTTTCGGCAAATTCACAGTAAATCATATGGTTGTAAAAGAATATATATAAGGAAAGATATTGAGAAAAAACCATTAAAACGGCTTGAAGAGGTAAAACCCGAAACATAATGACAAAGTAAAACGAGAAGCATTGTTACAGTAACGAATACAGGTAAATTGCTCCACCCCACCCAAATAGCATAAACAGTAAAGCAAACCAGTGTTGGACGACTGAGGCCTTTTGAAAATAATAGTGTCATAGACCAGGCATAAATTAGTATTGCCACGCCTCCCGCTATCGCTGAAAAAGTCAGAATTTTGAACAGGTGTAGAGGATCTTCGGAAACATACACCATACCTAACCAAGTTATAAAACTAATCAAAAAGAAAATTTTTATGAGTCTGGATTGAGAGTGGCTATCGTTTTTCCAGGCGGCCACTAGCAAAGTTATGCTAATAGGCAGGATAAGAAGCAAACCTAAAGTAATAATCGAAACCTGATAATGAAATACAATAAAAGCCGTAAAAAAAGTGACCACTATTTCAATGAGTGGGTAATCTACTGGTATTACAGACTTGCAATATCGGCATTTACCCCTTAGCAACAACCAGGAAAGCACGGGGATCAAATCGAAAGCTTGTAATTTATGCCCACATTTTGGACATTGCGAGCGCGCGGCAATTTTCTTATTATCTATCAGGTTAAAGAGGACAGACTGCCCGTTCATGTGCCTATATATAAGGGCTGTAGTAAAGCTGCCAAGAATTAAGCCTATTAAAATACCAACAAATATAAAAAAGGTATCTTCCATTTTTAAAGGCCATAACCTTTATCGCCTAATTACAGAAAGCCTGTCATAAATTCTCTCTCTGGGCACAGAGAGGCTATTTCCGTGTATTGCATCAACCTCTAAAGCTTTTTCATAGAAAGAGATTGCAGAGCTTATATCCCCGCGTCTTTCTGAAACGATGGCCATGTTATATTGGTGCATGGCATTTTCAGGTTGTAGAGAGGAGGCTATTCCCAAATATCTGAGGGATTCGTCAAAGTTACGCATATCAGCGTAAGTCAAGCCAATCTGAGCTGCAATATTCACGTTGCCCGGGTATTGTTGCCTCAACGACATTAATCTATCAAGTGCAAACACCGGGTTTTCCTGCCTCAAAAGCCCCATAAGGTTGACCACCGCATCAGCGTTATTAGGATGCAATATAAGCAATTCCTCATATGCTTGTATTGCCTCAGCAGTGCGGTTGGTCTTCTGCATGGCGATTGCGCGTCCCATTAAAATTCGTGGGTCTCTTTTATTCATAGAGTAAAGTTTGTTGTAAAAGCCCAAGGCTGCTTCATAACGACCCAAAGTAGAGGCCCTTTCGGCAGCAATCAATTCTGATTCAAGGCTATTGGCACTAATAATATTTTCAACAACAACAAATCGGCTGCCTGGCTCCAGCCTAGGGTCTACCATTGAGGGACCGGCATTTTGTATCGCCTGATCGGATTCTAAAGCTTCAATGGTTGCATCGAAAAAGACATCTTCTGGTATACTGCCATCTTGAGGATTATTAACCACAATAACATTTCTTTCTCCCGAAGATTCATTTCCTTGGCTAACTGCATCTACAGTAGCGATTGGAAGGTTATTTGTATTTGCCGCTGCGGTCGGTAGAGCCTCTTGGGATGGTGTTGGCTGCATAACCTGACTCGGATTTTGGTTTTCCTCTGGAACGACTATTTCCACAGTATCCAAATTACCTGCAGGTATAGATTCCGAAGTAGGGTCGACCATATCAGTTTGAACTGCATCCAATTCGCCGATAACTGCTACATCATCAGTCTGGTTTATAGTATTTTCTTCTTCGAAAACATCATCAGGGATAACAACATCTGAGCTGGTAACGACCTCATCTTCCGGCATGCTATCGAAAGCTTGTTCGCCTACTTGGAAATCGTCATTAGTCTCCAAAGGATCCGAAAAATTATCTTCTATCTCAAACTGTTGAGTGTCACCTGTATCATTAACAGAGGAGTTGTCTACAATTTGCTGGTCAAACTCAGAACTATTTCCCTCAAAATTATCACTTATATTAGAATCAATTGTTTCTTGAGACGCTATATCTTCTGGCACAGCCATAGGATCTACATAATTGTTTTCAACTTGCGGAACATCCTGCTGTTGAGCTTCGGCTGCGATATCAGCATTATTGGCAGGTGGCGCTACATTAGCAACAGGCATGTTTGTTGGCTCTGAACTTCCCAGAAGAAAATAGCCCGCTGCACCGAGAACCAATATACCTAACGCGCCGTAAATTATCATACGGCTTTTATTTCCGCCTTCTTTCAAAGATTTTCCTTTAGACGCACTTGGAGGTGCAAGGAAATCGTCCTCTATGTCTTCTTCGCTATCAAGATACGCGTCATAGGTATCTAAATCATCGTCAGGATCAAAAGTTTCATAGTCTTCATAATCGACATCCGTCACTTGTGTAGTATCTGAAGAATATCCCTCATTATTATGCGCAGGAGCTCCAGGCTCACGCATCATAAATTCATCTTCTGAAAGGTCAGAAGATGAAGGTGCGTTCACTTCGTGACTTGGTGATTGAGGTGTTCCGATCTCTTCTTCCTGATCTTCAAAAGGATTGAAACGCTCTTCCGTTTCATTAGGATTTTCACGCACATTTTCTGTTTGCTTGTGTTTCAATGGGTTTTGTACAGATCCCTGGACGGTCTTTTCTTCAGGGCCAGTCTCAAAATCAAGACCGTTTTCGTCCCGGCTGTTATCATCCCGATTATCCATAAATTTACCTGTCCAATTGTGTTGAAAATATCCTAAAGGGCCTAAATTTCTCTAAGTGTAGTCTATAAAAAACATTTTTAAAAGTTAAGCCGTATTTTTTAAGTCCATGTCTGGGGAAATAAGCTTAAGAAAAGCATGTTCCAATGTCTTTTGTTTTGTATCCTGCCTCAACTTTTCCGGTGTTCCTCGATAAACAATATTACCATTGCTCAAAACAGCTACATTGTCACAAAGCTCATCCAGATCTGCAAGAATATGGCTTGATAAAAAGACAGTTTTGCCCCACCCCTTAATCTCTTTTAAAAGGGTCTTCACCCTTACCCGCGCCATCGGATCAAGACCACTCATCGGTTCATCCAGAATCAAAAACTGGCAAGGCGTAAGAACAGTAGCAATTAGCCCAAGCTTTTGCCTCATACCTTTAGAATAGGAGTCGACTTTCTTGCGTAAAAACTCTTTCTTTAACGCAAGCATATCCGCGAGTTTTTCTATATCCTCTTCCTTAACCTTGTGATGATAAAAATCACAAGTAAGTTTTATAAATTCAATACCAGACAAAAAGGACGGCGCATCAAAGCGTTCGGGGAGGTATGATATCTGCTTTCTCGTATCCATATCATGGTTGTTCTGACCATAAATAAGTATTGTTTCTTCCGGACTCCCCCTTAAATCAAGGATTGTTTTAATGAGTGTTGTTTTCCCGACCCCGTTTAAACCTATAAGGCCAAATATTTCACCTTTCTGAACATCTAGAGAAATATTGTTTGCTACAGGCAAGTTTTTATAACCTATGCTGAGATCCTGAATATAAAGTGGTACATCAGTTAAGTCGCTTTTACTCTGTTCCATATGACTATCCTGGTAAAAACATTCTTGCATCAATATTAAAACGCTGGTTCGGCCTTAAGCGAACTGGGTATATTTTGTTTGTGCCCCCATCAAACCACTTCAATTCAACATAATTCTCATAGACATTAATATCTAATATTTCTGACGGTATGGCATCTGGTGTAATGCGCGTTTGATTAATCCAGATAATCCAATCCTGATTACCATTATATAGTATCCCACCTAACTTAACTTCTCGCGGATAGGTTTTTTGTGTGCCTTCTCCTAAATCATCTTCTTGACCAATACCGCCATTCTCACTATTAGCAATTTCCTCCTCTGTCGGAGGTCTGGCAACAAAACTTGCAAGTGCTGTTTTTAACGCTCTATGCTCACCAGGCAAAAAGAAAAGAGATGGAAAATTAGGGGGAACAAACGAGTCCCGCTTGTAGATATTTTGTAGCTCGGAATCCACAAGCTGCAAAATGATCAACTCTGGCGGTAACTCTTCCGTGTTCTGGCTGCTAAAGGCAATAGTGGGAGATGCAGACGGATCCCCTACAGCCTCGTTATCCATAGATACGTTGCTATCTTGGGCGAGCACCCCGAAAGATGTTAAAGATAAAATTATCAAACCAAAGAAAGTTGATTTTACTGATATTAGCCTGCTCATCTATTCCAAATCCTCTTCGGCTGGAATTGTAATCCAATTATATATCAAATTTGCCTGGATGAGAGTTACCGGGGTACCCGTACCAATTTGTCTAAGAACAACCTCATCAAGGTTTCTTGTTTTTGATATACTCATCTCTTCAATAATTAACTCGCCTGGAAACCTATCTTGCATCAGTTTAAGAAATGCAAATATTTCAAGGTCGTCTTGAGCCTCTAGGCTAAGATTTAATTTACTCTGTAAGTATACATGTCCGGCTTCCTGTGCCATCTGATTCTCTAAAATCTCACCAGGGTCTATCTCAAGCCTAGCCTTTATCAATCCTACGATATCACGGAAATTTTCTACAATTTCAGAAGCCTCAAGCCTGTTCTGATTTACAAAGAAACCTTCCTCTTCCAAAATACGGAAGTTTCTGATAGTCCCCTGAAGTTCGGTAAATTCCTGTCTTAGGCCAAGAACCTCCGACCTTTTCCCTGACGCTTGGGAGGAGACGGATTGATATTCACCGTTTAAAGTTTGAGTTTGCGGAACCATGAGAAAATATGCAGCAGCAAATAATATTATTGCAAATCCTGCAATAATTGCGATTGTCAATATCCGCTTCATGCCGATTATATCTATCAAATTGCACCACCCTCATCTTGGACGGGTGGAAAAACAGTAATTTCAATTTCAGCTGTCAAGTCCGTACTTTGCGCCTGTCCCTGTGCATCAGAAAGACCAACTTCCCTTGTGATTTCACCCCTGTAAGAAACGTCCTTAAGAATTTTAGTTACAGATACTTCATAATTATCAGACAGGTTTTGGTCTACTCGAGTACCAAAAGACCTCACAGCGGCATTTCCTCTGACTATATCAGTATCGCCAGAGAAGCTCATTCCCAAAGTGATTTTTGCAATTGGTTGAGGCAGCGGCAGACCTGTTTGTGGGTCTAATTGTGGTTGTGCATTTATGTCTTGTTCGGAACTTTCCTCAACCAGACGTTCAACAGCTAAACTTTGAAGCTTTATAACACCTTGCTGGGCTGCCCTGACCTTTCTTACTACGTCGAACAAATCAAGGCTTGAGCCCTCAAGATCATCCGCTATAGCAAGTGAATTTTGTATAAGTTGAATATTAATTCCTAAGGCCTCTTTTCTATCAAGCTCACTTTGATAGATTGATTCTACTTGGCTAAGTTCTCTCCTTGCCTGCTCGAGATTTTCAGATGTTTTATAATACTCAATATAGGAAATCGAGGCGTAATAACTAGCTCCTGCAAGTAAAGCTAAGCCAGCTAAACCAGCTAAAAATGCGTTCCTGCGAGGAACCATAATCTCATTCATCGCCTTACCTTGTACAGGCATAGCCAGAGATTGCTTTTTAGTTACCCAAGCTACATGAAGAGGATCGGCAATCCTGAGCTCTGTATCTTTTTCAATGCGCAGGCCAAGTAGTCGAGCAGCGTTCGCAACATCAGAAACCAGAACATTTACCTTATCGCGCCCCAGTGCTACTTGCAGAGCCTCTTCATGTTGCATAGATGAAATTACAACAATGGATAGTTCATCAACTGGTGAATATCCAAAACGGCTCAGATAGGTCATCGTCGCACGGAATTCACGGCTAATTTCATTAACCCATAGAGCGGGGTCGGCATCTGTTTCAACAATTGGGCTTATTCGTGTCAATGCCAGATCGCCGTTTTTAACAACGATTTGACGCAAACCACCGCTTTTATTCTGCCCTATAAAGACACACCACTGATTTCCCGCTTGTGATTTCTTACCTTTTTTCTTTTTTCTCTCTTTTTTAGCAGCTTTTACAGCAGCAGGATCAAGAGCATTTTGTTTAAGGCTCTCAGTAAGTTCGGGTAACATACTTGATGATTCAACGGGCAGAAAACCAAAGCCCGATATTGAGACTCCTGATTGCGCAATCGCAGCGAGTACAAATTGAATATACTGGGAGTCAGGACAGGCTGCGAATAAATACGGATTGGATTTGAGACCAGAATCTTGGTTATTTTGTCCGGGTTTGTCGTCCTTATTTAATTTTAAAAAAGCTTTATAGGGATAGTTAGGAAAAGCGAGGTCAATTTTTCTTTGAACAACCTTAGAGGAATCAAAAAAGCTGACTTGTGGCACACGCTCTTTGCGATAGTGCTGATCTACCGCGTCGTAAAGCATTGTTACCGGAGCACCCCCGGCATCTTTTTCAAGTATGTCTGCAAGCTTCGGGACAAACAACTCTTCCGACCAGGGCATTACGCCAATCAAGCGCACAACTTTACCCATTGTTTTATAAACATATAGGCTTTCATCAGTAATATGGAGTATAGACTTAGATCCTAAAAAACCTACCATCCTATACCTCACCCGCTTTTATCTTATTAATGCCTAGCATAGGTTGATTACATTTCCATTTCTGAGAAGCTACCGTAAATCGGACCGAAAACACCAGCCGCAATCCATAGTATCATTCCACCTAACACAGCAGTCAATGTAGGCTCAATCATTTGCACCATACCTTCAACGGCCTCATCAACATCCTTTGTATAGAATTCCGACACTTGTTGAAGTACGGGTGTTAGGTTACCTGACTCTTCACCAATTTTCAGCATCCTTATAACCATGCTGGGAAACTCGCCAGAATCGTTAAAAGCTTCTGATAATGGGCTACCGGCTTTCACGCTTTCTTCTACTCGGGTTAATGCCTCCAGCAATGCACGGTTTGTAACAGTATTTCTTGCTGACTTCAGACAACCCAATATTGTAATACCACTTGCATATAAAGCGCCAAATGTCTGGGCATATCTTGCAATGGAAATTTTACGGATCAAATTACCGGCAACCGGCATCTTCAGGAATAGTACATCCATTTTGTAACAAAAATTCTCCGATCCGCGCCGCAGAAATTTATAAATAACAAATAATAAAACAGGTACAATGAAAACAAACATCCAGTAATTTTGGAAAAACTCAGAGGTCTTCATAAGGGCGATAGTATATATTGGTAATTCTTGATCCAGATTGTTAATGAAACCTACGACCTGAGGCACAACATATCCCATCATTACTGTAATCGTAAGAATAACAACGCCGCCAAGAATCATCGGATAACGCGTTGCCTTCTTTATTCTAGACTGTAGCTCCCCTATCCATTTCAGGAAGATTATCAGCTGTTTATATGCGAAACTAAGGTCTCCTGTATGCTCTCCGGCTTTTACCAACGATATTGTAAGAGGAGAAAAGACTTTAGGATGCTGCCCCATAGCTTCAGAAAGCGACGCCCCCTCAGCAACGCTTCTGTATATCTCAGACATGATATCGCGCAATTTGTCATTTTCTGTAGTATCACGGATATCTGACAAGGAATCCAGTAAAGGCACACCTGCCGACTGCAATTGCTCAAGATGCAGGAAAAGCTGTACGAGATCACGGTTTTTAACCTTAGAACGGCCAAGCCCTATAGTTTTTTTGTCCTTTATTTCACTGCATTGAAGTAACTCAAGCCCAGTAGACTGTAATTGTTTATAAAGGTCGGCCTCGTTCATAGCACCGACAACGCCCTTAACAGGGCGTCCGCTTGTGTTTAAGGCTCTGTATTTAAATTGTTTAATCTTACTGCTCCCTTAATCGGCCTGAAATAGAATCGGATACACTATATTATAAACCTTAGTCAGGTGAAAGACTGACGACTTTAGAAACTGCCTCGATACTTGTCACACCTTCCAATATTTTGAGAATAGCATCATCTCGCAAATCTTTGAAGCCTTTAGAGCGGGCATATTTTCTTAGGTCTGCTTTCGAGCCACCACTTGCGATGATATCGTTCATACCCTCATCGCACATTAAAATCTCGACAATAGCCGTACGACCTTTATAGCCGTTATTAGCGCAGTTTACACAGCCATCTTCGTTAGCTCTGAAAATTTCAGGCGGCTCTTGAGGGTCGACGCCCAGAAGAAAGCACTCTTCCTCTGTTGCGCGACTTGATACCCTGCAATTAGAACACAAACGGCGCGCCAGTCTTTGGGCAAAAATGGAAACAATGGCTCCAGCCACCATTCCGGGCTTTAAACCCAGATCCAATAATCTCGGAATAGCCCCAAATGAGTCATTTGTATGAAGTGTAGTGTAAACCTGGTGGCCTGTCATTGCAGCCTTAAGTGCCATTTCAGCAGTTGTTTTATCACGCACCTCCCCAATAAATATAATATCCGGGTCTTGCCTCAATAGCGCCTTAATACCATCCCCGAAGCCAAGAACACCCTCCCTTACACTAGTTTGCCTAATCATAGGCAAGGAATATTCAACAGGGTCTTCCAATGTTTGGATATTTATCTCAACACTGTTAATGTGGTTAAGCATCGCATAAAGGGACGTACTTTTACCGCTACCTGTCGGCCCAGTAACAATAATTATTCCCTCAGGCTTGGACTGAGATTTACGAATTCTTTCAAGATTATCATCGCTAAAGCCAAGGTCGCCGAGAGGCATAATACTTGTAGATTTATCCAAAACCCTCATAACGATATTTTCACCGTGAACGGTTGGCAGAGATGAAACCCGGAAATCTGCTTCTTTACCACCTACATTCAAAGAAAATCGTCCATCTTGGGGGCTCAATTTATCAGCAATGTTCATCTCGGAAGCAATTTTTATTCTTTGAGATATACCGTTCCAATATTTTTTATGAAGAATATGCGATGAAAATAGTATCCCGTCCAAACGATAACGCACCCTTATAAAATTTTCTTCTGGTTCAAAGTGAAGGTCAGAGACCCCCATTTTGACGGCCTCAAGAAGAAGGGCATTAACCAGCCTGACTATGGGGTGTGTAAAAGATTCATCCTCTGATAAATCGCTGATATCTGTATCCACAAGATCATCAGATTCAAGGGCTCTCAAAATCCCTTCTATACTGCTTGAATAACCATATGCAGCGTCAATGGCCTCATTGATAACAAGCGGGGTAGTCACCATAGGTTTTATTGTAATACCTTTGGGCGCCTTCCTTTTAAATGTGTCCATAGACACAATGTCGTACGGGTCAACAACCGCAATTTGTAACATGTCATCTCTTAGAGAAAGAGGCAGTATGTTAAGCTTCAAAGCCTCTGCCTTTGTTAAAATTTCCAGCGCCGCACCATCCATAATAAAACTTTTAGGATCGAAGACTTCAAACCCGGCGGAATCAGCTAGAGCAAGTGTTAATTGCTCTTCTGTAAGAAACCCAACATCGATAAGAGCCTGGCCCAGCATGACACCGCTCATGCGCTGCTCCTGAAGAGCGACCTTCAGTTGCCCCTCAGTAATAAGCCCCATTTCTATTAGGCGGTCACCCAGGCGAACTGTATCCCCCGACCCAGAAGACGCTTTTGTTATGCCAGTAGTTTGTGTTTGCAAAGCAGTTCCCGGCCCGCCCGAAGAACCAGATTTTGCACTATCACTAGAAGTGCTTAAAGCGTTTTCCCCAGAAGCCCTACTTGTACTTCCACTAGATACGTTAGACGATGGTGAAGGACTAACCGTCTCTCCGTCCACGGTCATATCAACGAAATTAAAATCTATTTCATCTGCATCATGATCAGCACCGCTTGAGGAATGTGTTTTCTCCGGAACTTGGACAATATCGCTTCTATCCGGCTTTTTTTGCCCGACATCTGATCTGTATTCATGTTCTTCTATAGTCATGCTTTTATCTTTAAATTCTTTAAGTATGTTCTTCTTTTGATATTTTGGCAGGTATAAACCAGGTATTATATATTAAGATAGGGCTTACGTACACTGCCTCAAGCTTTAGAATACCCTTAAAATGTTAAAGAAAACTTATTTTCCATAACCTTAAGGCATTGGATTCCCTTGTGATTTTTTTTATAAGAAAATTCTAATTTTAAGAAGTCTGGAATAAGGAGAAAATGGCGCGCCCGGGAAGATTCGAACTCCCGACCTTCTGATCCGTAGTCAGACGCTCTATCCAGCTGAGCTACGGGCGCGCACAAATCAAAATAGATACTTACAAAGCTCATGTTTTATTTGTGTGCATAGCTTTACGTTATCAATTTCGTGATTGCAAGTTAAAAATACTTCGGTCATGCTAATAAAATATTTAGTCCAGATTCGGGCACAACCACTTTAAAGGATAACTTACTCTTTAATTTTTCTTTTTCTTGAATACCAACTTATTATCCTTTATTAACCTAAATACAGTAATCTTTATGTATAAACACGTATCCAGCCAGACACGACATGTTCAGTAAAAAACACTTATTAAAATTACTATGCTTTAGCGCCCTGATAAGCTCAGCGGCTACAGCCCCAATGTTTGAAGCTTCAAAAGCAAAGGCTGCACCCAATACGCCTACGCTTATGATCACCAATCAGCCCTTGCCGGAAAATTTACGGCAACAAAGCTATGCCGGCCCGCGCAGAGCGCCAGAGGTCACGCCGCAACAAATACTGGGTGGCACATACTCTTCTGGTTACGATACTTTGGTTTCTAAAAAAATTGGTGGACTTTATCAGGATGTAGGACGCTTACAGCAAGAAACATCAGCCATGTCACGCCAACTTGCAGGCATGCAAAGGGACGGTCAAGTGGCAGCGGCTGCCTATTACGCCAATATTGGAACTATAAATACCCAGCTCCAATCCGGTACGACACCAGGAAACCCTAGACTTGTTGATCAACTCAGTCAGGCTCGCGGTAATCTTGAGCGCTTAGGTCAACACCTTGCTGATTACAATGCAATTGCCGTCGATGTTGCTGCTCTTGCGTCCGAGGCTGCCTATCTATTAGAATCTACCCGCTCAGCATACAGCGTTTCCGGTGCCGTTGAGGAAGATCACGCTCGTCTTGCGGACATAGAAGACAGTTTAACAAATATTCTTGTTAATATTGATCGTATGCAAAATTTGGTTAGTGATGATGTTTCTCGCACAGCGAACTATCTTAATGCAGAACGTGAAAACCTAAGGATTCTCTCTTTAGCTGTTGCCGAGGGTGATTTTTATGGCAAAAGCCTAACAAGCCGTCCCTTCTCTTCAGCACCGCAAACAAACACTGTTGAACAGGTTGCTTATTCAGAACCTTCCGCGCCTCCTGCTCCTAATAACCCAAAACCCTTGGTTAAAATTAAATTTGACCGGGCTGACGTTAAATATGAACAGCCAGTATACGCGGCTCTTGACGAGGCTATGAAAAAATATCCTTCAGCAAGTTTTGAACTTGTTGCGATCGAGCCTACAGGTGGAAATGCCGCACAAGCTGCTATAGAAAGTGCGCGTTCGCGGCGCAATGCAGAGAAAGTACTCATGACACTTACCCAGATGGGATTGGACAAAAACCGTCTTGATCTAGCCACTGCACAAAGTAGTTCAGCCACGACAAGTGAAGTTCATATATACATTCGCTAATCATTCCCTTATGGATTTAAAAAAATTTTCTGCTGCCAGCTCAATGAGTTCCAGTACGTATGCAAATTCCTGACCACCTTTATAATAAGGGTCAGGAATATCATAAGGATATTCGGCATCCGCTACTAATGATGACAACATTGCCAGTTGGGCCTTTGAATTATTTATGCGCAACCTCCTTAAACTAGCCAAGTGCCCTCTATCCAAAGCAAAAATATAATCATAATTTTCAAAATCTTCTGGTTTTACCTGCTTTGCTCTTAAAGATGAAATGTCATACCCCCTTTCAGAGGCGATACTGATTGCTCTTGGATCTGGCGGACTCCCTATGTGATAGCGATGCGTACCTGCTGATTCAAACTCAAAGTCATCAGCAAGACCCAGCTTCTGGGCAAATAATGTGAAAACACCTTCGGCTGTCGGTGATCTACAAATATTTCCGGTACAAACAAAAAGAATTCTTTTTTTCATGACAGATACGTTTATAAATGCATTACGATTAGACAACAAGGCTTGACCGTGAGGAAAGAATCCTTACGATGAGCCATGGAGTAAGATAAGTGATGAGTGAAACACAATATCTCTCGTTGAAGACAAGCACGAACTGCAAAGACAATTTAATGACTTCTATGCCACTTGCCGGCAATCTGAATGAAACACATGTGCGTTTGGCTGTAACTGATGAAGAAATTGCAGCCGCCCAGCGCCTGCGATTTAAAATCTTTTATGAAGAGTGTAAGGCAAAACCCTCAGAAGAAGTTTTAAAGGAAAAGCGTGATTTTGACCTTTATGACACTATTGCTGAGCATCTGATTGTAGTTGACCCGAAACGCGGTGATACCGCTGACACACAGATTATTGGGACCTATCGCATGATTACCCAGTCTGCGGCACGACAACTCGGTCAATTTTATACAAATGATGAATTTGATATATCCCCTCTTATAGATACGGGGGCTTACATGCTTGAACTGGGTCGATCATGTGTTATGGAAGAATACAGAACCAGGCCAGTCTTACAGCTTCTATGGCAGGGCATTGCCCATTTCGTCTTTAGTAACAAGGTCGGGTTAACATTCGGTTGTGCCAGTCTGCATGGCACAGATATTCAGAAGCTAAAGGAAGAGCTTTCCTACTTGCACCATTTCCACCTTGCTGTCCCTGAACTAAGAGCAAAAGCTTTACCTGAACGCTATACAAATATGAATTTAATGTCAGCCTCTGACATTGATGAAAAAGAAGCCTTCCATAAATTACCACCTTTAATTAAAGGATATCTAAGAATTGGAGCCAAAATAGGTGACGGGGCGGTTATTGATCATCAGTTTAATACAACAGATGTATGTATTGTTTTACCCACAAGTTACGTCAGGCAACGTTACCTTCGTCATTATGAGCGCACTACTCAAAAAACAGTATCCTCCAAAATACTGAACCTTATCCCTCCCCTACAAGAGAACGTTCAAACAGCGTAATTTCTATGCGTTCATGTATAGCTTTTGCAAAGTGTCTATTTTTTATTCTGTGGTCGGCACTGCTTGTGCCCGTGCAATGGATATGGCTTTTTTTTGCAAATTCACGAAATGCATACACCATCCCCCATTTATGGCAAAAAGGTGTTTGTTTCATTTTCAGGATATCTGTAAATGTTAGTAACAAGCCTATGCAGAGCGCGTCTTGTCTCTATGTTTCAAATCACATTTCCTATCTGGATATACCTGTAATTGGTTCGGTTCTTAAAGCATCATTCGTTGCCAAAGAAGAAGTTAGAAATTGGCCGGTTTTTGGATTTCTTTCCACACTTCAACAAACTGCTTTTATCAAAAGAAATAGAAGTGCCGCTTCAGAAGGTACAAGCGAACTGAATAACTTTCTAAAAGATGGCAAAAACCTGATTCTTTTCCCGGAAGGTACAACTTCGAACGGCACCGAGGTTTTGCCTTTTAAATCTAGTTTTTTCCAGGTTGCTACTACTGGAAATGTACAGCATGTCCAACCTTTTACAGTTAAAATAAATCAGGTAAACGGAATCGAGCCAGTTATTCAGAGTGATTATGATATTTATGCATGGCATGGGGATATGGATCTCGCTCCTCATTTGTGGAAATTTGCGAAATCAAAAGGGGCTGTAATAGATCTTGTTTTTCACGATTCTCTGACGTTAAGCGCTAACTCAGACCGTAAAACCCTTTGTAATCATTCATATGAAAAGGTAAAATCACCTTATTAAGGCTTTTCTCTAAAAGCGATAAAAATGAGGGATTTAAGAATTAAGTTTGCTAAACAGACCCTTTTTTTATTAAAATAGAAGATATTAGATTACACAAGAACAGGAATGAAGTGATGAAATCAATAAAAACTTTTAACGTAACGTTGTATCTTGCATTTGCATGCCTGTTCTTATTCACAGTCGTCCCAACATCTCAAGCACAAACAACAGGTCCTTCTCCGTCCAGCCCTTCAGCGAGTGATACATGTGATCCTGAAATCAGGGAAGCCATGAATTCAAGATATCGTGAACAGGTTTTAACATCTCAAACCGTTGCCCAGACTTTTCATCAGCGTCCTGCGCCTACGGCCGATATGGTCTGCCTTCCCGACCAACTTGCCTCTTTTGCTAATACTGGTGGTAAAATTTTTGTAGATAACAGTACTTTTTTTAATGCTATTAAGACCGGCATTACAATGCCCACAACTATTAAGAACACCGTATTAACCACTCTCGCATCCTTCTTGTCAGGAAACCCGTTCTCAACAAGTAATATTACAGACGTTCTCGGAGGTATATTAGGTTTTACCATGCCCAGCACTTGTGACGCTATGGAACAGGATTATGTTGAACGCGTTATGAAGCCTATTCCGAAGTCGGTCACAGACGCTTTGAATATTGGACAAAGTGCTGTTAACCCTGCCTCAGCGGCTGGTAATCCATCTGCATCAGACGAACAAATGGATGAATTAGAACAAGCCAGAAACGATACAGAAAATGCTATTAATGATGCAACCCCCGATATTATGTCTTACTTTCAAACTACTTGTTCAAAAGGTGAGGTTAGCGCAAGTGGAGAAGCTTGTGATTGCTCTCAACGGATAGTAACTCAGATTAATGAATTGGGGACATTCGGCCGTTGTAAACCTAACTGTACTACTGAAAGAGTACAGGGCAATGACGGCACAGAAAACTTTAGATGTAGCGAATAAGTGCTCCTTTTCGTAGCATACTAATTATTTGATATCTCATGTCTTAACTGTTATATCTGCAATCGTTCACTGAAACTTGCAGAATAGCGCCCATGTTCTTAAAACTTTATCGAAATATTTTACGACGTTCAGACCTGGTTTTGGAAGCTTACCTGAATAGAAGACTTAAAAAAGGTAAAGAAGATCCAAAACGCTTCGACGAACGTAAGGGCATTTCTTCAATAGATCGGCCTTCGGGAATTTTGATTTGGATACACGCCGCCAGTGTCGGTGAAGCACAATCGGCTTTAATTCTTATAAAGGCACTTAACGATCAAATCGGATCTGAAAACTTTTCTATCTTGGTTACATCAGTAACCCGCACTTCTGCCGGTCTTATGGCAGAACGTTTACCTGATAATGCTTTCC